>JAJDEL010000037.1 GCA_029259835.1 Planctomicrobium sp.
CTCGACAAACTCCTCGAACAACTCGACCCGGACGAACTCGAAGAACTCGGTCTGAGCGGTGCGGCTCGGATCGTCAATTCCGTTCCGCATGGCGACTTAAACTCCAAATACTCGAAGCTTTCGCTGACTCATTTTCTCCTCAAGCCTGAAGCCGTCCGACACTCAGGCAGGATGCCCAATCTAAAATTGCTCCCGAACGAAGCAGCAGACATCGCGGCCTACCTGCTACGGGATCAACAACCTCTGGCAGCTCCAAACAGTGTTAAAGCAGAAGCGACTTTAGTGACAAAAGGTCAGGGGTTGTTCACGAAACTCGGCTGCATCAATTGCCACGAAATGAAAGGACTCACGGCGGCGCCGGCAACGACTTCGTTAGCCAAGCTAGATTTTAATGCTCCGCAAACATGCCTCAAGAACTCCAAAGCAACACAGCCAACATATTCGCTGAGTAATGATCAAATTCGCTTGTTGAAAACGACTTCAGCAGCGAAACCATCGGCAGAAGACAAGCTCTCTCTGCGAATGTTGCAACTCAATTGCTATGCCTGTCACGAGAGAAACAAACTCGGTGGCATCGGACGGAATCGGCAACCTTACTTCGAAACTGTCGGGCAAGTCGACATCGGCGATGAAGGTCGTTTGCCGCCATCGCTGACGCATGTCGGACAGAAATTGACGCCTGCCTGGTTTGCCAAAGTGCTCGATGGTAAAGGCGATATCCGTCCTCACATGACACCGCGAATGCCGATCTTTCCGAAGCCCCTCACGAAAGAACTCCCGCAACAGTTCGCAGCGATTGACCACGCTAGTTCCAAGAACGAGCAACAGACATTTGGCGACATCAAAGGCCTTGCAACCGCAGGACGTGATCTTCTCAACACCGGCTGCATTCAATGCCATCCACTAAGAGGCGAAAGCCTGGCGAGCGTTGTTGGGACTGACTTGCATGGAGTGACTGGTCGCGTTCGTCCGGAATGGTTCAAGTCGTTCTTGCTCAATCCTATTGAACTAAAAAACCGCACGCGCATGCCAACGTTTTTTCCGAACGGAGTCAGCTCGAATCCTGATATTCTCGACGGCAACGTAGACCGACAAATTGCGGCGATTTGGGTTTACTTAAAAGAAAACGAAAAGCATCCTCTCCCAGAGAAAATTCTCGAAGCAAGGTCAAAGAACTTCGAACTGGTCCCGACCGACAAACCGATTGTCTTGCGAACGTTCATGAAGAGCGCTGGCACACACGCGATTGCCGTCGGGTTCCCAGAGAAGGTGAATTTTGCGTTCGACTCCGACACCTGCCGACTCGTCGAAGCCTGGAAAGGTCCGTTCCTGGACGCCCACGGAACCTGGTTCAACCGCTTCACACCGCTAGAGGAACCGTTGGGGAGTGAGCGCGTGAAAGTTTCGTCTCGTCTCACTCTTGGAACATTCGACTCGTCAGAAGAAGGTTTGAAGAACCTGAAACTACTTTCGAAGCGATATTTTCAAGGCTACCGGCTGGATAAAGATGGTGTGCCAACTTTTCGTTATTTCCAGGCTGGTCGATTGATCGAAGATCGTATCGCTCCTGGGGAATTTGGCGAACTGCACCGTCGCTTTAGAATCAGCAGTCCCGTCGAAGGAACAAAGGTCGTCACTCCTAGCGTGTCGATGTCGTTTCATTTGCTTTTCGGAAAAGAAATCCAAAAAGTGGACCGAAACACATTCACGAACGATTCTGGATTAACCGCGGTCGTTCCCGAAAATAGTGTTTTGAGACCTGTGGTTGTGAAACATCCAACTGGCACTTACTGCTACTCTCGACTCCCCAACATAGACCCCATTGAATTCGAGATTATTTACAAATGGTGAATCCATCAAAGTCGCAGTTAATCCTTGCGGCGATACTGTTCTCTTCTTTTTTCCTGAGTGATCGCTGCGCCAGCGCTGGTGAAGAAGACTACTTCAAACTCGTTTCAATTCTCACATCGGCGGCGAAAACGGATTCGCGGTCGAAGAATTGGAAGCCGGCGCCGGACGAGCTTGTTCTGGAAGTCAGCGGCATGACGGCGCTCGACGATGGTCGGTTGGCGATTGCGATTCGTAAAGGAGAGATCTGGATTGCCAGCGGAGTCTATGACAACCCGCCAAGTAATGTGACCTACAAACTCTTCGCGACTGCTCTGCATGAACCGCTCGGACTCATCTGGAAAGATGATGCCTTCTACACGATGCAGCGGACGGAACTGACTCGCATCCGGGACCTCGACAAGGACGGCACGGCCGATGAATACACGACCATCGCGAAAGGCTGGGGCGTGACCGGAAATTACCACGAATACGCATTCGGTCCCGAACTCGATCGCGATGGCAATATGTGGCTGACTCTGAATATCGGCATGGGTTTCAAAGGAGACCAGATCAAGAAGACCGTACGTGATGAGAAACTTGGCTACCGGCAAGGACTCTGGCGCGGATGGGGAATGAAAGTGACTCCCCAGGGAAAGCTGATTCCGGTTTGCGCAGGGATGCGTTCACCGAGTGGGATCGGAGCCAACGCCGCTGGTGATATGTTCTACACCGACCAACAAGGGAACTGGGTTGCAACAAACACGCTGCATCACATGCGCAAAGGGGCGTTTTTCCATCACGTCGAGTCACTCGCCTCAATGAGCCAGCCTGACTCCCCGATCAAAAACGTCAAGGACATTCCGAACGGACTCCCGTTTCCGCAAGCCTTAAAAGAGTTCCCGCAACTCGTTCCACCGGCGATCTGGTTTCCTTACAAAAAAGTGGGACAGTCCGCGACCGATATTATGCTTGATGCCAGCGATGGTAAATTCGGTCCGTTTGCAGGACAACTCTTTGTCGGAGAATTCACACAGGCAACTGTCAATCGAGTCTACCTGGAAAAGGTCGATGGTGAATACCAAGGCGCCTGTTTCCCGTTTCGACATGGCCTGGCTTCCGCAGTTTTGCGGCTTGAACAAGGAAACGATGGCAGCGTTTTTGCCGGACTTTCGAATCGTGGCTGGAGCAGTCTCGGTTCTTCATCGTACGGTCTGCAAAGACTCGTCTGGACCGGCAAGACACCGTTCGAAATCAAAGCGATGAAAGCGACTTCAGACGGTTTCGACCTCGTCTTCACAAAACCAGTCGATGCAGCCACCGCGAGCAATTTGACCTCGTATTCCATGGACTCCCACACGTATTTGTATCATTCCACATACGGTAGTGATGAGATCCAAAAGAAAGCACTCAAAATCACAGCTGCGGACGTCTCGAAAGACCGCTTGAGTGTCAGCCTGAAGATTGAGGGACGTAGAGAGTTATTCGTTCACGAACTCAACGCCAGGGGGGTTCGCAGCAAGGAAGGAGAAACTTTACTCCATCCACAAGGGTATTACACTTTGAATCGAATTCCGAAGCAGTAGAGTTGGGGCGGAAACCGTGATCCCTCGTTGACAGTCGAGTCTTTGGGATTAGTCACGAACTGCTGTATTGAAACGCGAATCGATCATTTTTTAAAAAAATCAATGAGAACGCCGAAATTATTGATCTCTGCGAGCGAATTCCTCGTAGAGACTGAAACTCACAGATTTTCCCTTCTTTTGAAAGAGACTCATTTCATGGTCCGCCTGCTCTTGTCCTCACTATTTGTGCTGTCCTGTAGTTCTTCGTTGCTCTATGCAGATGCGAAGCTTGTTCATGCCCCGTCTTACAAAGCAGGGGATGTCATCAAAACTGAAGTTGAAATCGAGGTGAATCAAACGCTGACGATTGCCGGCATGGATATCGAAACCGGCACCAACAATTTCATTGTCACCGAGGAAAAGGTGACTGCCGCTTCTGCGGACAAAGTGACTCTGGATTCCAAGCTCTCATCAATGCAGATGGAATTGTCCTTACCTGGTGGCGTGAATTTAAATTTCGATTCCGGAAACCCAGATGCCGAAACCCCGGCCGGTCCCCTGGCTGAGGTCGTCAAGTTCTTCAAACTGCTCTCAAAAGCAAAATGGACAACCACACTGGACGGAGATCGAAAACTGGCGAATGTGGAATACGAAGAAAGTTTTCTCAGCGAAGTCCCGGAGATGTTCAAAAGCCAAGTTTCTCCTGAGAAGGTCAAGAAAGAGGCAAACGCAGCGATTGCCAGATTGCCCGGCAAGAAGATCGCGGTCGGCGATAAATGGGACCGCAACGAAGAATCCTCACTGGGACAGGGACAGACATTCTTCTTTGCCAGAGAGTTCGAGTACCTTGGCAACGAAGAACACAACGGCAAAGAAATGGCAAAAATCGGCATCACAGTTAAGTCTGTGAAATACGATGTCGCTGCTGGCGGCGCATTACCACTTCAGGTCAAATCAAGCGAACTCAAAGCCGACGGGTCCACCGGCATGTTCTGGTACGACATCGCTGCGAAACGAATCGCTGAAACAACAGAAACTCTGAAGATCACAGGTGACCTGGTCTTGGTCGCCAACGGTCAGGAACTCCCTTCCGAACTCGACCTGACGATGAAGATTTCGTCAAAAACGATGCGAGACTAAATAATTTATCTACCGAGACCGAGCCGAGAGAATTGCAGCAATTCTCTCGGCTCTTTTGTTGTGTGGACTGAGGGAATTCGCGTGCAGTGTTCCCTGCGAGATGTAAATAAAGTGGACTTATATTTCAGGCGAATCGAATGTGTGATCATTCAGCAATGACACAAACTCGCAAGGATGTGTTCCACTTTTATGGTCTCCTGAGAACTTCAATTTTTTACGCGGTCCTCCCAGCTGCGTGGCTATTTTTCTCTGCTGGACTTAAGACTGCAGTTGATGTTTTTGTCAGTGTTACTCTGATCTCTTTAATATTTTTAACTTTGATAGCTGCTTTCAATTACTGTCTCGGAGTATCAGTTTCCATCTCCGCATCCAAGCATCTCATTTCTGTAAAATTGGGTTACTCTTCACGCACTACGTTACCGGGCAAATGCGGTTGGTTCCGTGGTTCAACAATTGAGGAGATGATCGGTCACTTCGGTCGAAAGAAAGCCGCCATCATCATTTGTGTTGGAGCAAATAGTTTTTGGAGTAGTAATTATCGTGTGGCTATTTGTGGAGATCCAAAAGAACTGAAAGAGTGGGAGTCGTTCCTGACGCAAATTGGAATGCCTCACCGGCAAAATTGGCGTTTCCCTTTTGCAAAAAAGTCAGGAAAACATTGTCAGACACAGCTTGATTACCCCGCTGGATCAATGCAGCGATAGCTGCTCTAGCATATAGCCGTGGGTGCCAACCCATGGAATACGAATTACGAGAAAACGGGAGCCGCGAATGCGGTCGCAGCAATTTCTGATTCGTGATAAGCGACTATGAAATTACTCCTCACGCAAGAATTTCATCCAAAATATGAGCTTCTTCGACGCCGGTGAGTTTGAAGTTTAAGCCTTGGGATTTGAAGGTCAGTTTCGTGTGGTCGATGCCGAACAGGTGCAGCATTGTTGCGTGGAAGTCGCGAACGTGGACTGGGTTTTCGACGGCGGCGTAGCCGAGTTCGTCGGTGTTGCCGTAGGAGGTGCCTCCTTTGATAGCACCGCCGGAGAGGAACATTGAGAAGCCTTTGATGTGGTGATCACGACCGCTGCCTTGCCCCATTGGTGTGCGACCGAATTCACCGCCGAAGACGATGAGTGTGTCTTCAAATAATCCGCGATCTTTCAAGTCTTGAATGAACGCTGCCGTTGCCTGATCGACTTCCTTCGCTGTGATTTCCATTGAGCCTTTAATGTTCCCGTGGTGATCCCAGGCACGATGGTAAAGCTGAACGAAGCGGACGCCCCGTTCGAGAAGACGTCTCGCTAACAGGCAATTTGAAGCAAACGTGCCATCGCTGCCGGGCGTGCCGTATCGCTCGAAGGTCTCTTTGGATTCGCTTTTGAGGTCCATGAGTTGTGGAACGCTGGTCTGCATTCGAAATGCCATTTCGTATTGCTGAATCCGCGTCGCGATCTCTGGGTCGTGAACAACAGAATCAAACTGTCGATTTAAAGTGTTCACGGCATCAACAACATTTTTCTGCTGATCAAGCGTAATTCCGTTCGGTGGATTGATGTAGAGAACCGGCGCTCCGGTGGACTGAAACTGAACCCCCTGATACCGGGACGGGAGGAACCCTGAGTGCCATTGCCGGGCCGCTATCGGCTGTGCCTGACCACCTTTTCCAACTGAGGAAAGGACAACATAGCCGGGAAGGTTGTCGGTTTCCTGACCGAGACCGTACAGCAACCAGGACCCCATACTTGGACGACCGGCGAGTGCCGCGCCGGTATTGAAGAGCGTGTGAGCCGGGTCGTGATTGATTTGATCGGTGTGCATCGAACGGATGATGCAAATGTCGTCGGACATCGAACCGATCATCGGAAACTGTGAACACAGCCGCTGACCGCTTTCGCCATAGCTTTCAAAGTCAAACTGTGGACCGAAGCATTTCAGTTCTCGCCCTTGTAGCTGCGCGATTTGCTGACCTTCCGTGAACGACTTCGGCATCGGCTGGTCGTGCATCTCTTTAAGCTTTGGTTTCTCGTCAAACGTTTCCAGATGAGATGGGCCACCCGCCATACAGAGATGAACGATTCGTTTTACCTTCGCCGGAAAATGAAGCGGATTGACGACACCAGAATGCAATCCCGCAGTCGATTTCGCCGCAGAAGCGTTTTGTTGCAGCAGTGAATAGAGCGCCAGTGGACCAATCCCAAGCGCCGCTTTTCCGAGAAAGCTGCGTCGGGATCGAATCTGAGGATATTCAGGATTTAAAGATAAATCGTTCATATTGTTTCTCAATACTTGATAGCAATTCAGCGGTGTGAAGTGGTGAAAATCAGATTAGCCACAGGTCTACTTTTGAGCCGTTGGCGCTAGCCTCGGGCCTTGCTGGAGTCACGTTTTCTCGCAAATTGCCCGACGCTAGCGCGTACGGCACATGTTGGGATGTTCTTTCGGGACTATTGTTTAGTATCTTGTGATCGTTTCGTGCAAATTCAGCAACACACGCGTGATGCTCGTCCAGGCGGCGACTTCGGCTTTGTTCAGGCTGTCTGAAACTGGCGCGATGCCGGTTGCCAGGAACTGAGTGATTGCTGTTTCATCGTTCGAAAATCGTTCGAACTCTTTCTCATAAAGTTTTCGAAGAACTTTCGCTTCCTCAGTATTTGGTTTCCTGGCGAGGCACTTTCGGAACGCATATGCCAGACGCGATTCAAACTTCTGTTCCGATTGAGAACAAACGTCTGCTGCCAGAACTCGTGCGGATTCAACATATGTGGGATCGTTAAGGAGGACCAGTGCTTGCAGTGGAGTGTTGGAGCGTTCTCGCCGAGCGGTGCATTCTTCTCGTGCTGGCGCATCGAAGGCGAGTAAGCTGGGATGCAGAAATGTCCGCTGCCAGTGTGTATAAAGACCGCGTCGGTACTGGTTCTCGCCGGTGTCGTGCTTGTAGGTTCGCTTCGGGAAGTTGAGTTGTGCCCAGTAGCCACTTGGTTGATAAGGCTTCGCACTGACGCCGCCGATTTTATCGACCAGGAGTCCGCTGATTGTCAGAGCGTTATCGCGAATCATCTCCGCATCAAGACGTTGCCGCGTCTGGCGAGCGAACAGTCTGTTGTAAGGATCTTTGGAGAACGAGTCTTCGCTGACATTCGACGATTGCTGATAGGTCTCAGACATCACGATCAATTTGATGACCTGCTTCACCTCCCAGCCTGATTCGACAAATTCCACGGCCAGCCAGTCAAGCAATTCCAGATGCGTCGGCCATTCTCCTTGAGAACCGAGATCATCGACCGAACGGCAGAGTCCGTATCCATTGAATAGCATCCACAGACGGTTCACAAATGTTCTTGCGACAAGTGGATTCTCCGGCGCGGTGAGCCAGTTCGCCAATCCGAGGCGGTCTGGCTGGACTTCTGCTTGATCTCTTAAAAGAAACTCAGGCACAGCAGGTGTGACAACATTGCCAGCATTGCTCATCCAATCGCCACGTGGAAGGACGCGCATTTCACGTGGTTTTTGCGAGACGGTCACGAGGGTCGTCACCACTGAAGAGTCGAGTTGTTGTTTCTCTTTTCGCAGTTGCGCGAGTTGATCGCGAGTCTCTTTTAAGATGGGAGTTTGCTCGCGAAATGCTTTCTGCAAGACATCCTTCTTCTCTGCGGAAAGTTCGGCTTCTGGCAATTCAAGAATCTTTGCGACTTCAATCGTGGGAATGATTGAGTCTTTACTATTGGACGTTTTTTCAGCGATTGAAATGCGAAGCCGACCGAGCGTGTGGAAGGTTCCGTGATTTTGGATGATGGAAACAGTGAAGCGATGCGGCGTTTCTTTGTCCGTCGCAAAGGTCATTGCCTCTTTCGCTTCCAGAATGAGGTGATGGTCTTTGCCGGTCTCTGGCAGAATCGCCCAACCTTTCTTGTTGTCTTTGGCGATGTTCTCCGCTGTGAAGCCTCCTTGATTGTGCGTGGCGTGGGCTGTTGCCCAGGCAAGCTTGCTGCTGTCCAATTTAACATTCACCGATTGGACCACGAAATTGCCATTCCCGGCACGTCCTGGTCCCTTGGCTGGCAAGGAATCGTGACTCAACACATCAAGGCGAAGCGCGCCTATCGTCGGAAGGTTGGTCGTAAACTCAAGGTCGTAAATTTCTTTGTCTGGATTCTTTCCAGAGGCGACGACAACTCCATCTTCTTCAATGGCTAAAGTCGCTCCGTTTGTTGACTTCGCCGTCTTAGGCACGAGTGTCACCCAACGATCAGACGCTGCCTTGGCTTCTTTTTTCCACTGCTCATACGCTGCTGTCAGTTCAGGCGTACTCTTAATGAATTCCTTCTCCACATTGGTCATTTGCGATACAAGTTTTACCTGCTGGTTCTTTTGCTCTGGAGTTGGAACTGGCATTTTCTCAAGATGATTGGCGCCCCCGACGATTCCCTGTTCTTTGATATCTGCAAAGAAGGCCGCAAAGCTGTAGAAGTCTTTCGTTGTAAACGGATCAAATTTGTGGTCGTGACATTCTGCGCAACCAAACGTCGAACCGAGCCAGACCGAACCGGCAGTTCTCACACGGTCCGCGGAGTATTTTGCCAGATACTCCTTTGGTTGGACGCCACCTTCGGCGGAAGCTCGATTGATACGATTGTAGGTGGACGCCACCCTTTGTGAGAGCGTCGGGTCTGGAAGCAAGTCACCAGCGAGTTGCTCGATAGTGAATTCGCTGAACGGTTTGTTGCTGTTAAACGCATCGATCACATAATCGCGATAAGGTGAGACGCTACGTACCTGATCGCCATGAAATCCGAGCGTGTCTGCATACCTCACAAGGTCAAGCCAATACATCGCCATTCGCTCTCCGTAACTCGGCGACAATAATAATCGATCAACGAGTTTTTCGTAGGCATCTGGCGATTTGTCTGCTTGAAATGCGTCGACTTCTTCAGGTGTCGGTGGTAACCCAGTAATGTCAAACGAAAGTCGGCGGATGAGAGTTCGCCGATCTACTTTTTGATTCATCGATGTGCCTGCATTGATTTGCTGGCGGCGAACGAACGCATCAATCGGTGATTTCACTGTGACTTTGACATCAGGGACGTTCGGCCGGGTTGCTGGAAGGTACGCCCAGTGGTTTTGCCATTTCGCACCTTGCTGGATCCAGAGTTTGAGAGTGGAAATTTCTTTCGCTGTCAGAGGCTTGCCTGCTTCCGGGGGCGGCATACGTTCGGATTCATCTTTCGAGATCACTCGCGCGATGAGCTCACTTGCATCTGGCTTGCCTACTTCAACTGCGGCGTGTCCATCACGATCTAAGATCGCATCTTCTCGCTGATCCAAACGTAATTCGGCTTCTCGCGCACTTGCATCAGGACCATGACAGGCGAAGCACTTGTCGGAAAGGATCGGTCGCACGTCTCGGTTGAACTCGACCTCTTGCGCAACCGCATCGCTTGCAAACATTAGGAGTGCAATGTTGAAGAAATAGCATGGGAGTAAACGATTGGTAACGAATATCGATTCGCGGAAATTGATCATGGAGACTCCGAGATCAGGCAGGACTTCAACGTTGTAACTTCTCTGAGAAAGTTTAGTTGACAGTCAACAGTCACGAAACCGAAGTGCAGAATAGTTTCCTTATCATGGGGCAGTAAGCCGTTGGGCGTCAGCCCTGACTCTTGCGGGGTAACACGTTTTTTACGAAACGCCCGACGCTAGCGCGTTCGGCTCATGGCGTGTGGATCTACACCAGTTACCACTCGGCTAGCCTCCAAGCGGCTGGAATTGGGAATAATTTGCGGGACAATTCCTAAGAATTGGAACGTGGCTCATCAATGGTTCGCTCGTCCAGGTACTGGTGCAATGCGTCCTTCCAATGTGGCATGGAACGACCCAGCACCGCAGTCAGTTTTGTGCAATCCAGCAAGCTCTGTTTGGGACGCTTGGCCTTCGTTGGATATTCCGATGAAGAAATCGGCGTGACGCGCACATTCATTTTGGAGTATTGAAAAATTTCCATTGCCAGGTTCGCCCAGGTACAATCGCCATCGTTCGTGCAATGATAGAGTCCGTACGCATCTAACTGGATCAGATCGCAAATCGCTGCCGCTAAGTCTTTCACCGAAGTCGGCGTGCAATGCTGATCGTCAACGACTCGTAGCTTGTCACGTTCACTCCCGAGGCGGAGCATTGTCTCGACGAAATTCCCTTTACCGTTTCCAGATCGTGCGGCGTGACCATATAGCCCGCAGGTTCGAACAATGAAGTGCTTCTTGCATGAGCTTCGAACGAAATACTCTCCGGCCAATTTGCTGGTCCCGTAAACGCTGACTGGTCCAGGAGCGTCTGTTTCTTTCCAGGGAGTCCCAGAAGTGTCTTGACCGAAAACATAGTCTGTACTGATGTGTACCAAAGGTAGGTTTCTTGTGGCACATTCCAGTGCCAGATTCCTCGGACCGAGTGCATTGATTCGGTATGCCTCGTCTGGTTCGTCTTCGGCTTGGTCAACGAGATTGTATGCAGCAGCGTTGATGACGAGGTCGACCTTGGATTTCTCAAGCTGCTGCGAGAACGAATCATGAGACGTAATGTCAACGTCTTGCCGCCCACAGGCAACCGAATTCTCTTTCAATAAGTTCTGTAACTCTGTGCCGAGTTGTCCTTCTCCGCCGAGAATTAAAACTTTCATGAAAGATGCTCGTTGCGAATTTACGTTGCTTATTGCCGTACACGATGAAGTGTACGGCAAAACGTATGAGAGCAACAGATCGCAACACCCCCCATGTTAGGAAGCGCGGCGAAGTTCGTCTGGCCCTTTTTCGATCAGACCGTGCCTGCGGAGTTTCTTGTAGAGTCCGACTCGACTGATGCCGAGGGCTTTTGCGGTTTGTGTCCGATTGTTCCCGTTGGCTTGCAGCGCCTGAATTAGCAGGTCTCGTTCACTGCTGGCAACTTGAGTTGCGAGCGTTTTTTCTTCATCGAGAATTTTAACGCCGGCAAGTCCATCAAATTGGAATTGAGTGATTTTCGTAGAGAGATCACTCGCCGTGAGACGCCTGTCTTCGGCGAAGAGAACCGCTCGTCGAACATGGTTTTTCAATTCCCGAATGTTGCCAGGCCACTTGTAGCGGAGAATCGCTTCGAAGAATCCTCGCTCAACAACATCGATCTCGATCCCATGTTCCTCACAACATTCTTCGACAAATTGCATCGCGAGAGGAACGATGTCGACCTCTCGTTCACGCAAAGGAAAGAGTCGAAATTCGAGAACACTCAATCGATAATAAAGGTCTGAGCGAAACTCAGCGGTTTCAGTCAAGTGTTCAAGGTTGATATTGGAAGCCGTAATCAAACGAGCTTCGGACATCACTGATTCAGTCGAACCGACCATTTCGTATTCGCCCGTTTCGATGACTTTGAGAAGTTTTGCCTGCTGTTTCACGTCCAAAACATCGATTTCATCGAGCAGTAGTGTTCCTTTTCCGGCAGCTTGAAAACGTCCAATTTTGTCGCGGTCGGCGCCTGTGAAAGAGCCTTTCTTGTGACCGAAGAGTTCGCTTTCAATCAGATCACCGGGCAACGCTCCACACGCAAGGTTCTGAAAGGGTTGATCGCCCCGTGGAGAGCGCTCGTGGATGATGCGCGCTAAGGTTGTCTTGCCCGTTCCTGTTTCGCCAATAATTAAAATTGTGACATTTCGATGTGCAATTCGTTTCAGATCTTCCAGAACGCTAAAAAATGCAGGTTCTCGAGTTTTTAGAACAGAACCGTTTCCTTGAAGCGTATGGACCTTCGGGATAGCAGCAACACGCTGAGATCCGAGAAGATCTTCGAGGCTCTCTTCGGTGTTCGCACTGCCTGAAGACTGAAGTTGATCTTCGAATGTTCCATCACTTGTGTAAATGAGATGACATGTCGAGATTAAAAAAGCATCAGCGGCACATACTGCTGGGATTCCGACATCACCTACAGTAATAACGTTGAGTTTAGGGACAGCACAGTCAGCAATGGCTTTGATAAACGCAGCAGTTTGAGAATCGACTTCGCCAGGTCGGACATCAATGAAGAGGTACTTCATTTTCTCTGCTTGAAGTGCAGCCAGCGCAACTTCTGCCTGATCAAAGAATTTGAGTTGAACATCAGTTGTGCAAAGGCGTTTTTGGAGCGCGCCGTACAACTGACAATCTTTTGTGAATGCAATACCGCATCTCATCAAACGACTCCGTTCTCAACTCAAGGGAAATCTTTCGAAAGAGAAGATTTCACCTTTTGTTTCTGTTCATGGTCGATATCTCTCAATTTTACAGTGGATTCAGTGCGCGTCGAATCGTTCGCTTATCGAGGATGTCGTGGTTCCATCGATGATTCGGTTCGTAGCGGAGTCAGTGTTGAGTAACGTTAGCGTGTTTACCCTCAGATTCGAATTGTTACACCTCGTGGTCGATACAATGTCACTCTTCGTTAACACTCACCACGAAATTCGTTCTGGTTGGATTCTCTGTGACTGTCAGGCAAAACAAATCTGTTGTTCAGGATCGAAGGACTCAGTTTCACGGTATCCATGTGAATTCCGCACTTTACCTTAAGATTCGCACAGATGTTGAATGCGGAATTCATGAAGTCGATTGCAATCCGTAGAGACGTCCACTCTGATAGTGCAGTCACACAATGTTAGATTAAGATCAGATCCCAAATTGGATTTTTCATGTACCGTTCCATACTGCTTACGGCAGTTATTTCATCTCTCGGAGTCTCCTTCCTCGCGATCATTGATGATGGCTCGGTTCAGGCTCAAAAATCAAAGCCAGTCGACAATCCACAGTGGTACAAAGGGAATTTGCACACACACTCTCATTGGAGCGACGGAGACGACTATCTGGAGAACATCGCGCTATGGTATCGTGATCACGACTACCAATTCTTGGTTTTCACAGATCACAATGTTTTGGCTGACAAAGAACGTTGGGTTGTCATTGATAAAACAAAAGGAAAGCGTAAAGCGTTTGACAAGCTGAAAAAGAACTTTCCAGGTTGGGTGGAAGCACGTAACTCAGGGGACCAGCAGGAAGTTCGTCTACGGCAGTTTACCGAAGTTGTCGAGCGGTTGGATGTCACAGACCAGTTCTTGTTGATTCAAGGTGAAGAAATCAGCGACAGCTTCCACAAACATCCAATTCATATGAACGTGGCAAACATCCAAGAACTAATCCAACCTCGTCATGGTGTGAGTGTTTTTGAAACGATTCAGAATAACGTCGACGCCGTTGTGGCTCAGCGAAAACGAACCGGCGTGCCGATGATGATTCACCTGAATCATCCGAATTTCATCTACGGCGTGACGGCTGAGGACTTAATGCGAGTCCAGGGTGAGAAGTTCTTTGAAGTCTACAACGGTCACCCAGGAGTCCATAACTCTGGCGACGAAACGCACGCCTCGACCGAACGAATTTGGGACATCGTCCTCGCCCAGCGGCTCGGCAATCTCGATCTCCCTGTGATGTATGGACTCGCGGTAGACGATGGTCACAGTTACCACAACATCCCTAGCCGAGACAGTGAGCCTGGTCGCGGCTGGGTGATGGTTCGAGGAAATGAATTGACGCCCGAAGCGATGGTTCAAGCTCTGGAACGCGGCGACTTCTATTCCTCTTCTGGAGTCTCACTCAAAAGCTTTTCGAATCACAAAGACCGACTAGAAGTGAAGGTCGCCCCTGTGGACGGAGAGACTTACACCATCGAGTTTATAGGAACCTTCAAGGGAACGGATCTGGAAGGGACACCGATCAAAGACCAGGAAGGGCAGCCACTCCCAACGACACACGCCTACAGCGCGGAAATTGGACAAGTCCTTCAATCCACAGCAGGGACAACCGCGACCTACAAATTTACTGGCAAGGAACTTTACGTCCGCGCCCGAATCACCTCGTCCGCCGACCATGCGAATCCGTCCGAGATTGGAGATAAGAAACAAGCCTGGGTGCAGCCAGTTATTCCGCAGAATTAAACGTTCGCCGTACTTTTGAATTCTAAGGCAAAGGATCCCTCAAAAAACAATTGGCATCTGTTTTGGGCCCCCACACCTTGAGCCGAACGCGCTAGCGTCGGGCTTTTTTGCGAGAAAACATGGTTCACGCAAGGCCCGAGGCTAGCGCCAACGGCTCATGGCGAGAAGCACTAAAGTAAATACCATTGGACTAGCGCCATCGGCTGATTCCAAGGTCGAGATCCATCCTACATCGGCGCAATTCGTTTCGACCCAACATCCGTTGTCAGGCAGACGTGAGCGTTGAAGCTTTCGTAGATCAGTTGGTGCTTGATTGCTTGATGATCAGGTGAATCCCAGAGGTCGTTGAACTCCCAGGGGTCTGCCTGCAAGTCGTATAGCTCACCGAGATTCTTGTCGTGATACATACAGAGTTTGTATCGGTCGGTGCGGTGCATGGTTCCGTAGGTTCCAGTTCCGCCTGTGAAGTGTGGATCGAGTGCGTCGAAGTATTCACAGCGAACGAATTCGCGATGATGTTCCAACTCTGCGCTCCCTTGCAGCATCGGCAAGAGTGATTTGCCTTGGAGATATTCCGGCTGTTCAACTCCAGTGATATCCAAAATCGTCGCCGTCATGTCCAGCAGTTCCACAAGGGCAGGGCTTTGCCGTTTGCTTTGAAAACGAGTCGGGCACTGAAAAATCAGCGGCACACGTACGAGTCCTTCGTAAAATCGGCAGCCTTTGTACATCAATCCATGATCGCCGAGCGTTTCGCCGTGATCACTCGTAAAGATGATGACTGTGTTCTCGCGCTGACCTGATTCATCGAGATACTTCAAGATGCGTGCGAACTGGTCGTCAATCTGTGCGATCATCGCGTAATAATCGGCCTGCTTGCGTTTCGCATCGTGTTCGTCAGGCGGTTTGACATCGTCCTGAAAATCAAGTGACGACAGCTTTGCCTGCTGAGCGAGATCACTTTCCTGGAAGTACGGCCCCGGCATTTTTTCTGGGTCGTATTGATCCGCATAGGATTTCGGCGGGATGAACGGAGGGTGCGGGTCATAAATGTTTATATTCAGCAGCCAGGGCTGGTCTCCTAGATGTTGTGATATGAATTCGATCGCGCACTCGCTCGCCCAGGTTGTTTGATGCAGTTCCGTCGGCACGCGGTCCGGGCTGTTTCGTAGCGAGTCGAGATCACCACCTTGTTCTCTGACCCATTCCGCGTAGTCGTGGCCTTCTTTCCAATCATCGCGCGGAGCGTGGCTGAAACGCCAGTAGGAGAAACCGTCATCAAGGCGTGGCTCAGTTCGATATCCTGAACTTTGCAAGTGAAACTTACCAATCATGCCGCAGGTGTAGCCGCTCTCTGCAATCAGTTTTGTAATGAGTGGGGGATGATCCGGGAACGACTCATTTCCGTTCCGAGTATTGTGAACTCTCGTCGAGTACATGCCAGTCAT
>JAJDEL010000361.1 GCA_029259835.1 Planctomicrobium sp.
ATGTCGTCTTAAAGGATTTTCAGTTAAAGGCACCTATCTCCGGCTTTGTGGCGAACCGAACAGCAGACATCGGCGATCTTGCGAAACCAGACGCACCACTGATGCAAATCGTCGACCTTGAGAAAGTCCGCACGACTGTACATATCATCGAGAAGGATTACCGAAAAGTTGCCGTCGGTCAAAAGGCAGATGTCTCAGTAGACGCTTACCCTCAGCAAACTTTTCACGGAATAGTCGCAAGAATTGCCCCGGTCCTCGATCAGGAAACGCGTACAGCTTCTGTACAGATTGAAATTGAGAATTCGAAGCTGTTATTGAAACCGGGGATGTACGCGAGGGTTTCACTCAATTCAGAACAGTCGAAATCGGCGGTCCTGGTTCCCGTGGCGGCGATTGTGGAGATCAATGATCGATCATTTGTGTACCTGATCGGAGCGAACGAACTGACAGAACTGCGACAAGTTCGTCTGGGGACTACGGATGGATTGATCGTGGAAGTTCTCGAGGGAATCGCTGATGCGGAACAAGTCATCACTCTTGGAAACCGGCTGATTCAACCAGGACAAACTGTGATTGCTCGCGAAGTTCCCTGGTCGCCTGGCATCTTTCTTTCTAAAGAGACGGAGAACGTTCCAGACAGCATTCCTGCTAGCGATGGGGACAGCGCTTTGACTCCGTTCGCAGGTGGTTAACGTGGGAGATCGATTATGAATCTACCACGATTGGCGGTCCAGCGACCGATCAGTACCGCGATGGCGAGTATCATCGTTGCGCTACTGGGGGTTGTTTCGCTCTCGGAACTTTCTGTCGATTTGATGCCTGACCTTGAATTCCCAACGGTCACCGTCACGACTCTTTATCCGGGAGCAGGTCCGGAAGAAGTTGAAACACTGATCACCAGGCCGCTTGAACAAGTGCTTAGTTCGGTGAGCGGTTTTGAACGTCTCAACAGCCGCAGCCTGGAAGGAAGCAGCAGCGTTCGCGTTCAGTTCAATTGGGGAGCAGACCTCGATGTCGCCGTCGATGAAATGCGGCAAGCGATTGACAAGATTCGCTCATCATTTCCGGAAGACGTCGAGTTGCCCTACCTTCGCCGGTACGATTCGAACGACTCGCCGATTCTTTATTTGGGCCTGAATAGTGACAAGGAAGTGACTGCTCTGACTCGACTGGCGGAGGCATCGATCCTTCCCCGGCTTGAGCGTCTCGATGGCGTTGCAAGAGTGGGCATGCGGGGCGATGTCAAGCGGGAGATTCAAGTTGACATCGACCGGGCAAAGCTGGAGTCGCTGTCAATCGGTGTCAATCAGATTGTCGATGCCTTGGAGCAAGGCAATGTCAGTAAGCCAGCGGGCGACTTTGAAGAAGGTCACCTCCACCGTTTAATCCGCAGCCGCAGCGAGTTTCAATCTCTCGATCAAATTCGCGATCTCGTCATTCAGCGAACCGAGAATACTGTTGTTCGAATCAAGGATGTTGCAAAAGTCGTCGATGGACACGAACGAATCACACAGCGAACCCGGACAAACGGCGATCCGGGAATCATGGTGTACGTGTTCAAACAGGCGGGTGCCAACACGATTCAGGTGAGCGACGATGTGCATAAAGCCGTCGCTGATCTGAACAAAGATCTTCGTGGTGCGGAGTTGATCATTCGTCTCGACAAGTCGGAATACATTCGCAACTCCATCAAGAACATGCAGGGGTCCGCACTTCTCGGCATGGGGTTGGCGATGCTCGTCCTCGTGTTGTTTTTGCGTAGTTTCCAAAGCACATTGATCATCGGAATCTCGATGCCACTTTCGGTTTTGGGAGCGTTTGTGCTGATCTACTTCTGGGGCTTTAGTCTGAATATGGTTTCGTTCGGTGGACTGGCTCTGGGGATCGGGATGCTCGTTGACAATTCGATTGTCGTGCTTGAAAGTATCTTTCGGAAACGGGACGAAGGCTTCGCGAGAAAAGAGGCAGCGATAGAAGGGACCAACGAAGTCGCCTCCGCGATTACGGCGAGTACACTCACCACGCTCATCGTTTTCTTGCCTCTCGTCTTTGTGCAAGGGATGACGGGAATCCTGCTGCATCAGTTGGCATTCGTAGTTTGCGGATCGATGATTTGCTCTTTATTTGTCAGCTTATCTCTGACACCTGCCCTGGCTGCCTACTGGCTATCCGATCCAAGCAGTACCAATCAAGCCGAGACCGCTGGCAAGGTGAATCGCAGTTTCCAGCGAGCCATGACCACGCCTGCGCGTTGGCTACATGCAATCACGGAAGCCTTTTTCAGTTTGATTGAACGAGTGTATGGCAGTTTCGTTGTCCTCGCCTTGAATGCCTATCCGCTCACGGCTTCAGCGTTGCTGATTTTGTTCGCTCTGGTCCTTGGTCTCATCCCGCGAATTGGTTCGGATTTTCTTCCAAAGACAGATGATGGTCGTCTCGGTATTACAGGCATCATGGCACCTGGTATTCAACTGGAAACTCTCGACAAGCAGACCGCAAAGTTAGAGGCGGCTGTCTCTGAAATTATTCCGGAGGGGCTAACGAGTTCTGTCTTTATAGGAGATGAAGCCGACGATGGTGATGACTGGAACGAAGCGCGAGTGATCTTACAGCTTGTTCCGCGAGATCAACGCGACGCGAATGCCGAAGAGATTCGCAAACGGTTCATGAAAGAGATGAAACCAATCGCCGGAATGAAAGTCAATGCTCGTGTCTACAGCGGAATCCCGATGTCTCGGATGTTTAGCAGTAACGGCGAAGACAACTTGACGATCCTGATTCGAGGGCACGACCGTACGACTGCAAACCAATTGGCGGATGCAGTCATGCAGGCAATGCAGCGTGTCTCTGGTGTAGTGAATGTCGAGAAACAAATGGATCAGGATCGGCCACAATTAATGACGCGCATCGACCGGACGAAGGCGAGTCATTTGGGAGTGACAGTTCAGACGATTTCAGAAACTCTCGAAACAACTTTTCGCGGACAGGAAGCAACCGTTTTTCGTGAAGATGGCGATGAATTCGAAGTGATTGTCCGGCTTGATAAATCAGACCGTTCCCGTAAAGCCGATCTGGATCAGATCACGGTGATGACAGAGACCGGGCGCCTCGTCCCGCTGGGAAACCTCGTCTCGTTTGAATTAGGGAACACTCCCCTGGCGATTGATCGTCTTGACCGGCAACGCGTGATCGTGATTTCCGCAGCCGCTGAAGAAAGAGACCTGGGAAGCGTTGTCGCGGATTTAAGATCAGAGATCGCAAGCGTCCCGGTGCCGGATGGGTTCCAAATTGATTTGAGTGGCGATTGGGAAGAACAACAAAAGAGCTTCGCCCTCTTGATGAAAGGATTTCTGCTAGCCGTCCTTCTGATGTACATGGTCATGGCAGCTCAATTTGAATCTTTGCGAGACCCCTTGTTGATTCTCTTCACGCTTCCTCTCGCGGCGGTCGGAGTAATCCTTGTGCTGGTATTCTGGAACACGTCACTGAATGTTCAGTCGTTCATCGGTTTGATCGTTCTCGCGGGAGTCGTTGTGAATAATGCCATCGTTTTGATCGACTACGCCAACCAGCTCCGTCGCCGATTTGTTGAACTGCCAGCCTTGGAAATCATCCGCCGAGCCAGCATGCGTCGGTTCCGACCGATTGTGATGACGACTTTAACGACAGTTCTGGGAATGTTGCCGATCGCGATTGGAATTGGTGAAGGTGGAGAACTACAGGCTCCGATGGCCCGCGTCGTGATCGGCGGACTTTTGTCCGGATCGATCATTACGCTGGTTGTGATTCCGTTGGTATTACGCATGACAATGAAAGAAGGAGGGCCTTCCGTATCTGGTGAATCGTTCATCAACGACGCACCGAAACAGTCAGAAGTTGCTGTTGCGACTTGAAGAAATGGTCACCATGAGCAGCAATTTCGCCGGACACTTAAAGTGTCCAGCAAAACGCACCGAGTATTTGTTGACGCTCATATGACATATAGAACTTGTTGCTCAAAAATCCTGTCTTCTGAAAGAGTCGTCTTCGCATCCTTCGCTGATCGTTGTATTTGTTAAGTTGCATACAGGAAGGAAGATAGGGCTTGGGTGAGTCTCTGTCGAAGAGGTTCTTGCTGTTACTCAGACCTGTTCGCAGTTAGAATCGTCGAAAACGAATCAACACCAAATAATTGGCCTGAAAATGTCTCCTCGAATTCTCACCGCTCTGCCTGTTTACAATGAAGTCAAACACGTTCGCGGCGTTCTCGATGAGGTTCGCCAGTTTTGTGAAGAGATTCTCGTTGTGGACGATGGTTCCACGGATGGGACTTCAGAACTTCTGAACGAAATCGACAGCATTCATGTGATCCATCATCAGCAGAATCAAGGGTACGGAGCCGGGTTAAGGAGTGCATTTGAATATGCCGTAGCGGAGGGCTACGACGTTTTGGTGACGATTGACTGCGACGGCCAGCACCAACCGGAGTTGATTCCGCAGATGGCTTCCGAAGTTTTTCCACAAGATGACGAGCCTTGGGACATTGTCTCCGGGAGTCGGTATCTGGAAGTTTTCGATGAGAATTCCATTCCGCCGATTGAACGCCGAGAGATTAACGTCAAAATTAACGAGAAGTTGAGTGAATGCTTTGGTCTGGAACTGACGGATTCATTCTGTGGATTCAAAGCCTACCGAGTTGCTTCCCTACCAAGTTTTGAGGTCACTGAACTTGGCTACGCGATGCCGCTGCAATTTTGGGTTCAGGCTGTGCGGCATGGATTGCGAATTAAGGAATTTCCGGTTCCTTTGGTTTATCTTGAAGAAGAACGCTCATTTGGTGGTTCTTTGGATGATTCAGGGCAGCGAATGGCCTATTATCAAGAGGTGCTAAAACGCGAAATGAAAGCACAAAACGTTCCCTGTGGAACAGGCCGAGACTCTTCCTGACCCTTCCCCGCCAATTCTAAACTCATTCCTTACGATTCCAAATTCCATTTAGCGTGCTATGCCTCGTTCGTTAATGCCCACTTCGCATCATGATCTTCGCTACCGTGCTCCGACTGAGCATGGACAGGTTGTGGCAATTCCTGAATTGGACGTTGCGATTGAAGAAGCCCGTCAGAATTCGGAGCGTCTGAGCACAGAGAACGTCGAAGTCGATTCAATTCCTCTACGCGAATTGCGTCAACAGGCTCGTCTGGAACTTATCACCAAAGCTGTTGAGTGGACGAATAAAATCACGGGACAGTCAATGGCATGTGCGGAATGTTCTCATCATGCGTCGTTGTTATTTGTGACAGGGCATCAGCCCCAGCTGGCACACGCCGGCGTCTGGGCCAAAAACTTCGCAGCATCGTCTCTGGCGGTTCGTTCGCAAGGGGTGAGTTTAAATATCGTTGTCGACAATGATACGGTCGGCAATCAGTCAATTCGAATTCCAACCGGAACGCGCGAAAAACCTGGTATTGTTGACGTCAATTTTGATTCGGCTCAGCCTCAACAGCCGTGGGAAGAACTGAGCATTACCGACCGCGAACTGTTTGAATCGTTTGCAGAGCGCGTGTCAAAGGAAATGGCAAACTGGGAAATCGAACCGCTCTTGAATCAGATGTGGCCGGACGCCGTCGAGGCGAGTCAGCGAACTGATTCGACTGTTGAATGTTTGTCCGCATGTCGAATTCAACAGGAACGCCGCTGGGGAGTGAACAACCTCGAACTTCCACTGAGCCAAATCTGCCAGACCAAATCATTCTTGATTTTTGTGAAGCATCTTTTGGTGCACGCGGAACAATTTCACACGAGTTACAACGCGATTGTCGAATCGTATCGAAAAGAGAATGGCATTCGAAACGACCGACATCCTGTGCCGAACCTTCATCGCATTAACGATTCATTCGAACTCCCTTTTTGGTTTTGGCGGAACGGAGACTCCGAACGAGGACAGGTTTTTGTACGGCGTGCAGGTGAGAAGTACGAATTGATCTGCCGAGACGAAGTGATTCTTTCTGCGACTGAAAATGAATTATTGAATGAACTTCTGTCACTACAAGAAAATGGCAAGCTGCGTACGCGCGCATTGACGACGACTCTGTTTTCCCGCCTCTGTCTGGCAGACCTCTTTATTCACGGAATCGGAGGCGCTAAGTACGACGAGATGGCGGACCAGCTGATTGCAGAATTCTTTGGAATCGAGCCGCCAAATTTTCTGGTTCTCTCTGCCACAATGCACCTTCCAATTGAAGAGTTTGATATTCAAGCAGAAGATGTCCGCAAACTAAAGAACCAGTTACGCGATTACGAATACAACGCGGACCGATACATCGACCTGCCAGCAGCGAGTCCATTGATAACCCGGAAGAATGAATTGATTCAGCAGCATTGGTCGGCTCAGGCGAGTGGACTTCCAAAGCGGAAACGCGTCCAACGCCGAGCAGAGAATCGTCAACGGCACCTTGAACTTAAACGGGTGAACCAATCTCTCTTCAAGCTTGCCGCCGGACAGGTGCAGCAATTACAGAGAGACGTTGCAGTTGCTGAATCAAAACTGAACGCTAATTCCGTCCTGAAAAGCCGGGAATACCCTGCCTCTCTCTTTCCAGAACAGGTGATACATGGCCTGGTTCAACAGTTATTGGGCGCGGAAGCGTCAGTTTCTTCGTGTTGAAATGACTCGTTAGATTGTCAAGTCGAAAAACGAGCAATTCGGCAAATTACGCGACTCATTCACAAGACGCAATGTTTTCGTGTTTTCCGCCTTCACATCCACGGCGAACCTGTGTTAATCTCAACGCATACATAATGTGATGAAGAAGACATCACGAGCGTTTTTCTTACTGAATCACCGATTTAAGTTGGCATGGAGGCCATCGTGGAGCCTAGTTTCTCACCAGAACAGCACTTGGATGTGCAAATTCGCTGGTTGATTCGCCGCGACATGCCAGATGTATTGCGCATTGAACGGTCGACATACGGACAACCTTGGACCGATGAAGATTTCCTGACCTGCTTGCGGCAGCGAAATTGCATTGGGATGGTCGCCGAACACGATCAGAAAATTGTCGGCTTTATGATTTACGAGCTGCACAAGTCTCGACTTCATATCCTCAATTTTGCCGTCGATCCTGAAGCTCGACGTCATGGAATCGGAACGCAGATGGTTTTGCGTTTGATCGACAAACTCTCCCAGCAACGCCGCAACGAAATTCTCATTGAAGTTCGTGAACGCGATTTGGACACACAACTCTTCTTTCAAAAACAGGCATTTCGCGCAGTCTGCGTTCTTCGAAGTCATTTCGACGATACAGAAGAAGACGCATACACAATGCAGTTCCGGCTCGATGCAAAGAGTGGAACCGCCGCACAATTCGCCCCGCACAATCGCATCTCAGAGGTCGACGCGGCGTAAAAAAACAACTTGATCCCCCCCAAAGCATCGCCAGGAAACTTTCCAGGCGGTGTTTTTTTTGTGGATTCAGGGAACAGGGCTTGAGCTGACGGCACTAGCTCACTGCCGTCAATTTGCGAACCATTGAGCCGTTGGCGCTAGCCTCGGGCCTTGCAGGAGCCACGTTTTCTCGCAAATTGACCGACGCTAGCGCGTACGCCTCATGGTGAAAAGCACCAAAGTAGATACCAATGGGCTCTAGCCGGTCAAGGAATTCTGCGCTATTTTTCTGTCTTCTTGAGATCCAGGCAGACGAGAGCGTCTTCGCATCTTAGATAAAGGCGACCACGGGAAAGGACTGGGGCGGTCCAACTCGGGTAATGCATTTGCGGGATGCTACAGCGGGAGATTTCGTTCCAATCTGCTGTTGTCGCTTCGACCAATGCCAGTGTTCCGCGTTCGGCGAGAACGATGAACTTGCCATCTGCCATAATTTTAGAACCTCGACCGTACGTCGGCCAGGGAACAGTCTTGCCGGTTTTACGATCAATGATCGTACCATCTTCACCGCGCCCGAGACTTTCTAAATCGTTATGTCCAACCGCAGACCATTTCACTTTTCCGGTTTTCGCATCAATGCAACGAAGTTCACCTTCGTTTTCGTGGCGACCGCTAAAGCCGAGATAGCAGCCATCGAGTGCGATTGCAGTTGACCAGTGGGTGAGTAGATTGCGTGCATCTTTCCAAAGGAGTTCGTAGCTCTTGCCGTTGGGATTCACTTTCAGCAGGGCAGAGCCAACCCGATACGCCGCCGAAAGCATGATTGTGTCGTCAACCACGACAGGCCGTGCGGCATTGACGGAATCGTGCGTTCGCGAACGAAACCAGTGCTTGAAGTTTTGTTCGCCAGTCTTCGGATCGAGTGAAACAAGCCCCTGCCGGGTGAGACACAGAAGATGTTTTTTGCCATGAAAAGTCGCGATGATTGGTGAGGAATAGCTGACGACCATTTCGTCTCCCTCCCATTCATATGTCGGATCATTCGGCCAACCTGTTTCTGAACCATCCCATGTCTTTTTTCCTACGGAATTCCAGAGAGCCATTCCGTTTTTTGAATTGAATGCCACGACGCCGGAATTGGGTTGACCACCGACGAGGACAAACAGCGTGTCTCCGTCTAGGATCGGTGTCGCACCGACACCGAAAAAACCGTCCGGGATTGTGTATTCCGACTTGAGGTCATGTTCCCAGGCAAGCGTGCCATCTGCGATTTTCAAACAGAGAAACTTCCCTTCCGCACCCAGAGTGACGCAATGGTCCTTCGTCAAAATTGGCGAACAACGAGGTCCGTTGTTATAACCATATGGATCACGAAAATTGCTGGGGTATGCATATCGCCAGATTGGCTTGCCTGTTGCGGCGTTCAAGCACTCGACGATTTCCTCATCGTCAACACGATGGTGCAGAACGAGCTTGTTCCCCAATACTGATGGAGCACTATAGCCGGTGCCGACTTCTTTCTCCCAGATTTGTGGTGGACCTGTTACAGGCCATTTGTCGAGCAAATCTGTCTCGCGAGAGACTCCATCATGCGTCAATCCCAGGAAATGAGGCCAGTCTTCACCGGCGCGGTCGTCACCCCTGGGGGCGAGACTGACTTTTCCGGCTGCTTGATCTGTCGGATTCGCATCCTGAGCGTTTGAACACGAATAGACGACAATCGCGAAAGCAAATCCAGCGACAATAAAAAACGCATTCTTCAATCGCTGCGAGGCAGGCATACAGTCACTCTTTCTGTCGTTTCTAAAAACAAGATAATGAACCGGATTGAACCGATCTTGAACGCAAATTGCAAGACGAAATTAGTAGTGCCACACACTTTAAGTGTGTGGCGAAATGTCTGAGCTTTGACAAGACTCAAGAAATAGATGATCCTTGCAGGATTCAAGAGCAGGAAACTCAGCACTCGCTGTGCTGTTTTCATTTTACTGATATCAGACGGAAAGCACTCTTCACATGGAAAAAGTCCTCATCGTGGTCGGCGACGCTACCGAAACGCTCGACACAATGTATCCCTACTACCGACTTGTCGAAGCCGGTTTTCAACCAGTCGTGGCGGCTCCTGAAAAGCGGCTGTATCAAATGGTCTTGCATGAAGTGAAGCCGGGATGGACCATCACCAAGGAATGGGAAGGCTACACAATCGAAGCCGATATCGCTTTCAAAGATATTGTTCCAGAAGAATACGCCGGCATTATGTTCTCCGGAGGCCGAGCACCGGAGTACATTCGTTACGACGAAGGTCTGGTTCGCGCGACGAAACATTTCTTTGAAACGAACAAGCCTATCGCGAGTGTCTGTCACGGGGTCGAAATTCCCGCTTATGCCGATTGTGTTCGTGGGAGAAAAATGGCGACTGTACCGAAGTGCCAATTTGATCTCGAAGTTTGCGGTGGGATTTACGTCAATGAACCGTGTGTCATCGACGGTAATCTCATCAGTGGACGTACTTTCCACGACAACGGTCATTATGTCGGCCCATGGATCAAATTGTTGGAAGCCGCCCGCGATGGAAAAGCAAATTAACCCCACAACTCTTCAATTTCCGATATATCTTTTACGGATCACTTAATTTTGATACGATTTGAGGTGTTCCGCAGACGTAACCTATTCAGTGAATGGATGGCGACTTGATGATAGATCTTTCTGGTCGAGCAGGTTCTGACTACTCTTTTTGTGATGGGATATCGCGCAGGAACTTCATCAAAATCGGAGCGCTTGGTGCAGCTGGTTTGACATTGCCCCAACTTCTGAAGGCGGAGTCAGATTCAGGAAGCGGTCAGTCACAAAAATCGGTGATCATGATTTACCTGGTCGGCGGACCGCCTCATCAGGATATGTTTGATCTCAAGCCAAATGCTCCCAAGGAGGTCGCTGGTCCCTGGAAGCCGATCCAGACGAATGTGCCTGGCATCGAAATTTGTGAAGCGTTTCCGTTGCTCGCCGGCATGGCAGACAAGTTCGTGCCGATTCGCTCCCTCGTCGGTTCACAAGCAGGACACGATGCGATTCAGGTCTTCAACGGACACAACCCTCGCAAGCCAAAACCTTCCGGCGGTTGGCCTCAGTTTGGCTCCGCAGTTTCAAAGGTACAAGGACAGACTGATGCGGCATCGCCTTCGTTTGTGAGCCTCTGTTACCCCTGTACACATGGTCCGTACAATGAACCTGGGCCAGGTTTTCTCGGTGCAGCGGCGAGTC
>JAJDEL010000362.1 GCA_029259835.1 Planctomicrobium sp.
CCTTCGCGAAAAGGCGCAATTCGCTCGTTGTAAGTTCGGCTACTTCTGCCCAACGGGAGCAGGCGGAAAAGGTGCTCCACCGTGGGGACGTTACAACATGGTCTACCCTGTGAATCCAAGCCATTTCGATCAACGAGATGGTCAAGTGTATGCCGCATCTGGATATGGCGGACCGGTTTCAGTGCCGATCGCTCCAAATGTGAATCACACCTACAACTACGGTTGGGGGATACCATCAAGTCGACTGACACCTATTGCTCACCCTCTCACTCCAGGAGTTCCGACGCCGTAACTTCGGTCACCTCACCGTGAGGGTAGAAGGTTCTCTTTGTACTACAGGAATAAGACGATGGTTCGATCAAAAATACTTCAAGGCAAAGTTCTCGCACTCGCGAGTATGATGTGCCTGATGGCAGGAATCGTTTCTGCTCAGGAACCGGATGAAACCGGAATCGTACACATTACCGACATTTCGAGCGTGGCGATTCAGAACGGAATTCTTCGCGCCAACTGCGACAAAGCCGCTGCATGCGGAGTTGACGGAACGTGCCAGAACGGTGTCTGCGGGCAAGGAAATTGCCAAAACTGCCAGAACGGTGTTTGCCAAAATGGTGGAAACGGTTGCCGGAGTTGCCAAAACGGATGCCGCACCTGTAATTTCGGTGGAGGTCTCGGAGGCCTCTGTCCGCTTGGTGGTGCTGATTGCAACGGCTGCGGTTCATGCAACGGAAAGTTAAGCATGTCCGTCCGACGATTGATGGCCTGGATTGATCCTTGCAGTGGTGTTTGCATGTATTCACCAACACATGGTTTTGTGCCTCCGAATAAGCGACCCTATTTCCGTCAGCCAGTTTCTTATCAACACAATTATCCAGCAAATTGGGTTGGTGGAACTCCCGGTGCACCTCGTGGACATCATCCTGCTGTCTACACTCCGACTGACACAACTCAACTCGGTTACTACTACCAGAAAGTTCCGACTTGGGTTCCAGTTCCAGGTTTTATTCCGCCTGCTCCACATCCGAGTCAATGGCATTATTATGGTCCGACCGAAGTAGCGGCATACAGTAATTCGAATTCTTGCCCGGCTCCAACTGCTCCAGCAGTTGAGCAGGAAAGTACTGATGAAGACGTCGCACCAGTTCCTCCAAAACCGGAGGCAGCTACCGACAAAGTCGATTTGGAGCGATCTGCCAGCAGTCCGAACTTGCTGCCAATTGTTCGCTAAGAAGTCAATCACTTCGCAAGAAGTATTGAGAACGGATTCACCCTCCGTTACAGGGGCAGTCAAACTTCGGTTTGGCTGCCCCTTTTTTCGTATGAAAAATTTCAAGATTTAGAGAGTATTCTTGTTGAGGGAGTAGCCGATTGCTCGTTTTAGGGTTTACTCTGAGGCATTCACGACTATGACGTCGTTATTTGCTTCGGAGGCTGGAGATCAATGAAACGCATAGTTGTCGCGATAACTGGAGCCAGTGGATCGGTTTATGGCGTTCGGCTGCTGCAAGTGTTGCTCTCTGCGGGCTGCGATTTGCATTTAACGATCAGCCCTGCTGCGTTTCAGGTGTTTCAAGTGGAATTGGGGATTAACCTCAGTATTGAGGAATTCGATTCCGAACGCCTTTTGAGATCCTTTGGTACTGAAGAGTCAGAAAAATGGCAAAAAGGGCGATTGACCTATTATTCCAACCATAATTACTCCGCTGGCATTGCCAGCGGCTCATTTCGAACCGAAGGAATGGTGATTTGTCCCTGTTCGATGGGAACACTGAGCAGTCTGGCGACTGGAATTTCGACAAATTTGACCCATCGTGCAGCGGATGTCCACCTGAAAGAACGTCGAAAGTTGATTGTTGTCCCTCGGGAAACTCCGTTGGGGAGTATTCAACTTCAAAATATGAAAACATTGTCCGATTCAGGAGCTGTTGTTTTGCCAGCGATGCCTGGTTTTTATCATCAACCTCAAACGATTTCGGATCTTGTTGACTTCGTTGTTTGCCGGATTTGTGACCAACTCGGAGTCGAAACTCACCTCATGAAACGTTGGGGAGAGTCGTAGTAAATCACTTAAGGATCGGTCATTATCTTTAGAATCAAATTGATTGCCGCCTCTGTAAGATGTAAGATAAGCTTGAATTGATCTTTGTGCGCGAGTTCGAAAGAACACTCTTTTGACCATAGTTGGAGTTTATTAATGCGTCGACAAACAATGAAAATGTCCGTAATTCGAAGCTCGCGAAGGGGCTTTACACTTATTGAACTTCTGGTGGTCATTGCAATTATCGGGCTTCTGGTCTCGATGTTGATGCCTGCGATTCAGCGTGCCCGAGAAGCCGCGAGACGAAGTTCTTGTCTCAACAATATGCGGCAGTTGGGGATTGCGTCACACAACTATTTAGGCACTCATCGAACTTTCCCGTCTGGCTGGATTGAACCAGATCCAACACCTACTAATCCAAATCCACCGCCCGCACCATGTGATATTGACATTTCTCAATTCTTCACTCCTCCGCTGGTCATCACGTCCGGAAAGACAGCGGCCCCGATCACAATCAACGACTGGACGATGGGACGTGCCTGGAGCTTGCACTGTATGTTACTTCCGGAGATGGAACAGAGCATTTTAGCGATTGATTTCGCTCTTGATAAAACAACAAACACGGCTGGTCTGCCTCTCGATAGCAACTGGGAATTTCTTCAGGTTCCAGTTGCTTCGTATGTTTGCCCGAGTGCCAGTTATCCTCCCAATCGACCTGGAAACTTGGGTTATTCGAGCTACCGTGGCAACATGGGATTTGTAGCGACTCAGTTGCAAAACGGGCAACCTCCTCCACCACAAGGAACGCCTGTTGAAAACGGAATTTTCTATCGGAACAGTAGTGTCAGTGACCGAGATATTCTTGATGGAATGTCGAATACGCTGCTCTTTGGAGAATCACTCTTCGGGGGATTTTGGGGAGATAACTACGGGTGTTGTGCCCGTGGTCGTGATGACATTCCTGGCTCTCGATTTGACACTTATTGGACTGGAACGCCTGCAAATGCACAAAACTGCAGCCTTACAGGGAATGTGCATTTCTTCGGCTTCGGAAGTTTTCATGGCGATATTACCAATGTCACTCTGGCCGATGGATCATCTCGTTCGATTGCAAAGAATATCGACGACGGGATTTTCTTCGCGCTTTGTACACGTAATGGCCGCGAGCCAATTGCAGCAGATTTCTAGGAATGGTGTTCTACATGCGGTCTGAAGTATCGGACCTCAATCGTGAAAAATTTATGAGAAGCCCGCTTTCAGCGGGCTTCTTTTTTTGTTCCTCTCGTATTTTCGAGGTGAGATCCACGTTACCAGAAATCACTTCTGAATCACTCATCCGATAGCTACAATCCAGCCTGCGTTTTTTGAGTTCCAACCTGTGAGTCGAATGAAGTACGTACTGATTATCCCTGATGGCTGTGCTGATGAGTCCCAAGATTCGTTGGGTGAAAAAACTCCTTTGCAGGCAGCGAATACGCCTCATATGGATGCGATTGCTCGCGCTGGAATTGTCGGTCAGACTGACAACGTTCCAGAATCGATGCCTTCAGGAAGTGACGTCGGGACGATGAGCTTGTTTGGTTACGATCCGCTGAAGTTTCACACCGGTCGTGCTCCACTGGAAGCTGCCGCGCAGGGAATTGAACTGGCTCCGGGAGACTGGGCGATTCGCTGCAATCTTGTGACTGTTGTAGATGGAAAAATGAAAAGCTTCACAGCGGGGCAGATTTCCAATTTCGTAGGTGCTGAGCTTGTTGAGTTGATGCAGAGAAGCTGCTGTGGGAGCGAACATTGGAAGTTTTTTAAAGGCGTGAGTTACCGAAATTTGTTGATTTATCGGGCACGCGAAGGAAAAGCTCCGTTTGCGGAAGATACCTATACCGTTCCTCCCCACGATATCACCGACCAAAAAATTGACGAGCACCTGCCGCTAGGTTCCGGAGCTTGCGATTTGCGGGCGCTGATGGAAAAGAGCGTTGAACTCTTCGCTGAGTCAAAATCGAATCAACAGCGAGCAGATGAAGGTGAACTATCGGCAACGCAGGCTTGGCTCTGGGGACAAGGGAGTCGGCCCGATTTCGTGCCGTTTGTTGATCGGTTTGGAGTTCGTAGCGCAGTAATCACTGCGGTTGATTTGTTGCGAGGAATCGGAACATTACTCGGCTGGGACATTATCGAAGTTGACGGTGCGACCGGATATCTTGACACGGACTACGCCGCGAAAGGGAGAGCCGCCATGGAAGCCTTGAATGGCGATTACGATTTTGTCGTCGTGCATGTGGAAGCGACCGATGAAGCCTCGCACGAAGGAGATGCACCGGCGAAAGTCAAAGCTTTGGAAGAGATCGATGAAAAAATCGTTGGACCCGTACACGAACACTTGAAGTCACTTGGTGATTATCGAATTCTGGTTTGCCCGGATCACCCGACATTTCTGAGAACAAAAACGCACAGCCACGGGTATGTTCCATTTACAATGTGCGGTCTTGGCGTCGAGCAGTCGAAGAGCGAGTCGTACGACGAAATTGTTGCCGCCGATTCTGGCGACACAATTGATGCAGGACATGAATTGATGGGACGGTTTCTTCAAAGCTGAGAATGTCAATGATCAATACGGAGGCTTCGAGTTGAGTCTGAATTGCGAGACTCCTGCGATTCCAGCACGCAATGCCGACGGGATTAGTCGTCAGGCACTGCAATGTTTTGCTTTAACGACTGTTGCAATTGGCTTCTCAGCGACTCTTTTTTGGTTGCTCTGTCGGTTGTTCGGAAAACTAAATTCCGTCGAACAGATATTGTTTCCTCCAGCGTTTGCGGTCAGTTCAGTGTTGTTGCTTCTGGGAAGTTTTTCGCTTCACAGAGCAGTTGTTTTTGTTCGAATTGAGAAACAGCGTTCATTCCGCATCTGGTTGACGCTGAGTCTTTTCCTGGGTTCTCTATTCATGGGCGTGCAAAGCTACGCCCTGTGGTTGATTTTCCCGACTGAACGCGCGTATGAAACTGCGACGTTGGGAGTGACTGCATTCGTTCTCTGCCTGTCGACACTGCATGGTTTGCATTTTGGAGTCGCAGTTTTGTTTATCGCGTTCATCATCGCACGGACCTGGGCAGACCGTTATGACCACGAATACCATTGGGGCATCGAAGCGTGTGCCTGGTTTTGGCACTTTCTGGTCATCGTCTGGATAGCCATCATGGTGGTTATCGCGATTGCTCTATAGGCGTCGCGTTCAGACCGACCCGTCGGCAGGATCAATCAATTCATTGAGAGATCGGGCGAGTTGTGGCGGAAGCATTTGTAGTCGATGCCATGCACTTTGCGGAATTTGAATACTTTCTGACTGGCCCTTTTCAGTCTCTTCGAGCACTTGATTCAGTGTCGTCAAGATTTCAGTTCGAGCGTATTCCAGAAGTGTTGCAACTTCGGCAGTTTGCTTGGGAGACAACCCTTGAGGAATCTTTGGAGGACCAAACGGAAACGGATCAATGATTTCTCCCGGATCGTCACCCATGCCATCGTTCAAGTCCGGGATTTTGACCTCGATTGCCAAGTCTGCAATTTCCTCCGGTGAGCCGACGACGAGTAAGCATCGCCCGAGGGCAATTTGGTCTCCGACTTGTATCGTTCTCATGCGCGTGAAATGTCCATTCACGCGCGTTCCATTCGTACTTTGCAAATCCGTCAGAATCAGTTGGTCGTCATTCGCCTGAATTTTCGCGTGAAATCGGCTGATACGCTCATCGTTGATCTGCACGAGATTTTCTTCTTCACGGCCGATCGTGACAGGCGTCGGCAACTGACGCAAAATCGCGCCGGCCTCAAGCCCCTGCAATACTTGAATAGTAACGTCTGCCATGCCTGCCCCATCAATGGCGATGACAATCGCCCTGGTTATTGTGTACCCGGTTTGCTCTCGCAGAATTGATTTTGCGAGAAGTACGACTCAGAAATCACTGAGAATCTCACGAACTATAACTTCAGGGCGCGTTGGATGGTATCGATCAAGTGCTGCCTTTGTGGTGGCTTCCGCAAGACGCGGAAAGTTTCGAGGTCGTAGGCTTGCGACTCGATTTCTTCGGAGACATCTGAAGTTAAAAGAATGCACGGAAGATCGACATCATGCTGTTTTAGCCAGCGAATGGCATCCAACCCCGACATGACGTGCATGTGTAAGTCGAATATCGCAAGATCGACTTCTGTCGTTTCCACAACTTCAATGGCTTGCTCTGCCGAATCGACACCGATTGTTTGAAAGTGGGGCTGTAGAAGCTCGATGACCGTCTCGCGAAACGCGCGATCATCGTCAGCAATTAACAAGTTCGGATTTTCCAGTGGACCAATCACGACCACTTCCTTCAGTAAAACCAAGTCCGATTCGACTCCCAATTTACGTAACCGTTACCATAGAATAGTAACAAGTGTCAATTCTGATTCACAATTGAGGAACCTGTTTAGCCTTGACTGCATTGCGGTCACCGTCTTTTCAGTTGGTGAATGAGTGAGAATTTGAATCGAATGGATTGAGTTTACAAAAGATTGTTTTCACACATTTTAATACTGCGCCAAGGCGTCACACACATGAATACGACGGATCGAACATTTTACCCCGTCCAGTTTCTGGTCATGCTGTTCCTGCTGGCAGGTCAGAGCACTCTTTGCTTCGCCCAATTCAATCCAGTGTTTCCGAACAGCCCCCAAAGTGAGCCAGACCCGGTCGTTAGTCACTTGAGGCGATTGCCGCGCGACCCGTTGGCGTTGACTTCTTCTTTCAAAGGAAAGAGGGCAATTGAAGAGGGAGACATCAGCGGTGGGTTGGAAGCACTTCAATCGTTGCTGGATGAATCCAGTGATTTCTTTGAACGAACTGGCCGGGAAATTACTGGTTCCTCGCGTCAATCTGTGGAAGAAATCATTGCCGAGCACCGGAAGGACTACGAACGACTTTACGGAGACGCAGCGACTCAAATTTACGAGCGTGCGTTAGTTGCAAAGGACTTTGCTCAATTGGCGGAAGTTGTCCGCCGCTTTCGACTGACTCAAGCAGGCCAGCGCGCAAGTGTGCAACTTTCTCTTCTCAATTTAGATCGAGGTGATATTGAAACTGCGACACGATTGATGATCTCCGATTCCAGGTTTGTCTCTTCATTCGAGACTCCTGCAAAGGACGTGTTCACAAGTGTCAAACGGGCAGCATCGCTCCTCGCTCTCACAGGAAAGTCGGGGCGTGCAAAAATGCTTCTGGACGAGTTTCAAGATCAACTGCAAACGCCTGAAGAGAAGCTCTTCAGTGAACTCCCGGAAGAACGATTTTCGCCAGAAGCAGAGGCAGAATTATTCGATTGGGTGAGACCGCATGGGGGTGTTGCCCATGCTGGTCAATCTTCGTTTGCACCAGCGA
>JAJDEL010000363.1 GCA_029259835.1 Planctomicrobium sp.
GTGTCGTCTGGTTCTCACGGTGTGGCGGTTGTCTTGGGACTGCAGGATGGAGCCTTGGTCAAAGCTCTGCTTCGAGCGTCAGCCTATCACGTTATCGCGATCGAGGATGATGTCGATCGAGTAGCAACGTTGCGTAAGGAACTGGAGTCCGCCGGTCTGTACGGAACTCGTGCGGCGGTCATCAAAAGTCCCCCCGGGAATGTCTCGCTACCTCCATATCTAGCAACTCTCATTACAACGGAGCTGCCAGGCGGTCTTCAAAACGCTCCGAACAATCTGCTGCAGACGTTGCGGCCGTTTGGCGGAGTCGCAGTACTGGGGATCAAGCCTGGTAGTGGCCTAGCGTCAAAGGAAAGTCTGATCGCTCAGGATCCGGGGGGATTTCTCGGGGCAGAGTTCAACAGTCGGGCTTTGATACGTCGCATCGGAGCCTTGCCGGGAACAGCGGATTACAAGGGCGGCTACGCTCACTGTGAAGACACACTGGTTCGATTTCCTTTAGGAGTGCTCTGGTTCGACGACACGCTCTCTCACTTCAAGAGATCACCCCAGCCGGTGTTCACAAACGGCGTCATGATTTCCCGGCCGAAGGATTGGCACGCACCGCGAATCAAGGGAGACTGGTCGATCGACTATCCACTCATGCGACCGGCCTTTTCAGATATTTACACTGGGCGAATATTCGACGAGTCGGAGCAGGTGGCGCTGCGAAAGTCGTTGTCGGCTCCAGACTTGAAGACTCCGCAGAAGAGCTACTATCACGCGCCACACCAGACGGAGGCTCTGCTTCCGAATCCGCCTGATCCGGCACTCGCCGGGGTACGCATTAATCCGATGACCGAAAGAAAGGAGCCGCGAGTCATTCCCAAGACGTATGGGTGCGATGGCGGAGTGGACTATGGAATGTTCTATACACTGCGCGCTGGCACGGCCGCATTCTACGACAAGACCCTGGAGAGCGGGACAGTCTTCATCAGCGGCCCTCGTAGCGGCTGTACCAACAGTATCATCCCGTCGGGCGGCCTGCTGAATGTGCCATACTTCTATGACGGCTGTACGTGCAGCTATCCCCTTCCGACGGCTCTCTCCATGGTGGCGATGCCGGAAACACATGAGCAGTGGTCAGCGTGGGGCGATACGCTAGTTGAGTCAGCATCGATTGTACGAATCGGTCTGAATTTCGGAGCACCGGGCGATCGTAAGACTCGCGATGGAACGCTCTGGCTGGACTATCCATCCGTTGGCGGACCGTCACCACAAATCAAAGTCGTGACAAAGCCGGCAAACCCCACTTTTCACTACCGGCACAGCAATTGGATCATAAGTCGCGATAGCTGGCCCTGGGTTGCAGGTTCGGCTGTTGAGGGGCTTGAAGAGCTGACACTGCACGACTTGAAGCCAGGCCTCTACACCGTGCGGCTGCACTTTGCAGAATTGGATGAAGAATCGTCGAGTGACCGTATTCAAACTGTCTCTCTGCAGAACAAGCCAGTCCTGACCAATTTCAACATTCGCGCCGAGGCCAAGGGACCAATGATCGGAGTTGTCAAGGAGATTTCCGACGTCATTGTCGACGGCACGATGAAAATCACTTTTCACTCAGGTGACAAGAGTCAATTGTCGCTGATCAGCGGCCTTGAGATCATCCGTATGCCGTAGAGCCAATTCAGTTCATCAACTCAAGCGGACATTGTGTCGTCTTTCGTCGAGTTTTGTAGCACGCTCAGTCCCGAACTCGCCAAACGGACTGGTGCTGCAAGTAGTCGGGGCAACCAGACACGGCTAGAACTTTTTGGCTCACAATATGACGACTGGACAACCTGCTCCGAACCTGCACGCCGGATGGGGTTGATGAATGAGGGCGTTTAAGGTTTTTGTACCCCGCGACCTTCGGCGAAGCTTTGGCCAATGGAGAGTCTCAGCAATTGACCGCCTGTTTCGATGCTTACGCTAGAGTCGTCGATTTGAACAATGCGACCGGAAAGGGCGATGGTCTCGAATGATTCATCGGAGCCAACTTTGGTGACCTTCCCAGATATCAATTCTGTGAACCAAGCGACAGGGATGTCGTTTCGAACCGTAACAGCGCTCAAGATCGTCATCTTCATGGGGTCTTGATGGTTCACCCCAATGCCGAAGATATTGTCTCGAGCGATGACAGAGTAGTCCCGAATCGTCGAAGACGCGAGCAAATTCGCTTTCTCGGCACTCAATGTTTTTCGTTTTGTGCCGGGGATGATCAGGGCTTCAATTCCCAGAGAAATATCGAACTGCCCAGTCTCTCCGATCGGAGTCAGGCGGAGAGATTTGATTTCGTGCAATTGACCAGAGTTCCCAAATCGAAACAAGGCAGCGGTCAGCTGCGTAAGAGTTCCGCGAGCTTTGACATCAAAGGGCATCGCGCGGTACAGCCCATAGCGATTTGCAGGGGAACCAGAATCAACATTGGCGTTTTGCAGTTTCGCCTCACGAATCACTTTGAGTAACCAGTTCCGATAAAGCGACCGAGCCGTTTCCAGATCGGCAGGGAGTGATTGCTTCTGCCAGATCTCGATTCTCTTGCCGGCCTTGCGAGCGTCTGAAAGTAATTTCTCACGCTTTTCGATATCAACTTTGAGTGACTCCTGTTCATTGCGGAGTTTATCAAGCGGACCTTGAATCAACGTGTTCAGAACGTAATCACCACCACGGAGTATTCCCATCAATGCCAGAAAACCTAATAGGATTTGTTGTCGGTTCGGCTTCATAGATTCCCTCCCTCTGATTTCTTCAGTTGGAGAGAAGTCTTCTTCGACGAAGAGGTCTTTTTCTTGTTTGTCGATCTTTCGGAAATTTGCTCGGCGGAAAGATGGCTCGTGTATTCACTTCTGGGTCTGTTGCGAACGTTCATTGTCGTCTGGAAAGTCCAAATACTATTTTTGCCCTGCTTACGTTCACGAATCCCGGGAGTTTTCAACTGGTGGTATTGATCGCCCAAGCTAATCTCCATATTTCGAATCGCTTCCGGCGATCTACTAGTTCCGCGAAAGGAGACAACGGCTCCTTTTTGAGTCGGAGAAACCGAGAACTGCTGGAGCGATAACTCGGGACTGGAAGGGATGCGGAGTGTGATGTCCCGCAATTCATCCAGCCAACTCATGCGGGTCTCTTCCCGACGCTGGAGGACCTTATAGAGGTTGCGTTTTGTGGTCGTTTTCTTGACCAGGTCGTTCAACTCGGTTCGGCGAGTTCTCAAGCTTGCGATTTCATCTTCGACTATTGCAAACTGTGAATCAACGTAGAACCAGCCTCCTCCCACGATCAACAGCACTGCGGCGGCAATGCCGATTATGCGATTTCGCATATTGACCGGAACGGGTGGTCGCTTCGGATGCGCGAAATCGATGGCTGGAGTGACTTCGAGGGCTTCCTCTTTCAGGGCTGCTACCAACGGAGTGAAAACACCGAATGCCGCATCTCCGATTTCGCCATCAACTAAAGAAGCTGAGGTAACCTGTTGAATCTCGAACGAATGCTGATCCTGTAACGCCTCTATCAACTTGGCAGTTTCAACATTGCTGCCGACAAGCACCACATTCCCGATTTCAACATCTTCCGTCAGCAAAGTCCGTTGAATTTCACTAGAAATGAATTGGGCTTGCTGCGAAGCATTCACTTCCGAGGAAAGACGGACGGTCCTGGAAAGGATTGGTAATTGATTTTGGGTGATCAGCAGGTGAACAGCGTCGGCGCCTTCGCTGATGATGAGAGTCGCTGGCGGCGTTTCGTCGGATGGCGGTGGAGCGAAAATTCGTAACGGCTGTGGGGTAATGAGAATACGGTGCGATGGACAATTTGCAGCAGACGCGAGTTCCTGAACTGTCTGTTGGTGCTCGGCAGGCAACACAATCGCGGAGACATTTCGGCTGCCGTTTTCTTCTCGCGGATAGGAAACGAAATCGAGAAGGCTTTCCTCAGTCAGACCGGGAAGTTGGCGGATTGCCAGGTTCCGGACTAGCGTCGGCAGTTCGGCATCGCTGGCAGGAGGAACAACCAAGGTCACGGAATCGACAGCTCCGCGACTCACGCATAGCAGCAATGTAGCTTTGCTCGCGTGAAGTTCTGAGACGAGATTTTTGAGGAGATCCGCTATCGACTGCAGAGGTTTGGTTTCGCCCTCGGCGTCATCGGTCGCTGGTGACTCGTCGTTGGTGACGCGAACCACTTCTTTCTCGCCCGCAGTGAGAATGCGCAGCGTCCCGCCTTTCTCCGCATCTGCATAGACATAGCGAAGAAGTTTCAGGGTGGGGGTCCAACTGATAGCGAGGAGTTTGCTCATTAGGGAAATTCCGTGAAAATGTTTCTGCTTCTCGATAGCAGTTTAAAGGTACTCGCTGGAAAATTTCACCATTCAAATAAAGTGAACTGTGGATCAAAATTCTTCGTTTTCATTTCGCGAAATCAGCCGTAACGGCACAGGCAGACCTTGATCGGTGAGGTCGATCCAGTCTACTGGGGTAGCGGGGCGTTTACTAACATCAATCGTCACTTTTCGACGCAGAAATGGGCCGCCGGATTTTCTAAAAACAACGATTTCTCCAGTGAAAACATCTCCGCTGGTTGTGATATCATCTGCCCATCTGCGATAGAGATTCACGCTGACGACCTGTCGACTGACAAGCCAGGCGGTACTTCGCTTTTCATCTTCGTTCAGTGAATTTCGCTCCTGAATGATTTGCGATGCGGTCTCCGCTGTCATTTCCGGAAGTGTGCTGAGGACCGTTTCTGTCGCTTGATGGATATTGATGCGACCGACAAGGCTCTCGGTGAGGATTGTGGTTGTTCGGGAAAAAAGAAGCTCGGCGATTTCTGAAAAATCCGGCGAAGTCGACTGCAAAGGAGAGACAACTCTGCTTCTCGAACTTCCACTGGGGCTCGGAACTTCGACATACGATTCAATCAACGAAGCTGGTGAAGAGATTGTAAACGGAGACGGTGCGCTCGCCGAGTAAGGAACGTCGCCCGGTTGCACATCAACAATTGAAGACATTGCTTGCTGGGACTCTTCGGCATCTGCAAATGAAATCCCGTGTTGCCTCGCCAGTAGAATGTACCGAACCAACGGCTCGTTGAAATACTCCGAGAGTGATTCTTCAAGTTGCGATAGGTCAGAAGCATTTAAATCAATTTTCGGCTCTCCTTCTGGATTGAGATTTCGCTCTGCACTGCTGCACGTCAGAAGTTGCGTCCAGTCACTAACGCCCTGGTCTGCCCCAAAGCCAAACTGATCGTCCGCAGCCATCGCTGAACCATGCACTAATCCGCGAGTAATCCCCTTTACAAACAGCAACTCATCGAGAGTTTTGGGGATGCCATTACGTGGTTGATAAGGTTTCTCAAGCCGTTGGTAATAATCGCTTTCCGCGCCGAACTCGCGCGCTTCGTCGTCTGCGTCAAGCCAGTCAAGCAGCGAGTCTGCAATCGGTTCGGTCATTCCTGAAAGTTGCAACAATGCCTCGCGACCTGCTCCCGGTTCCAATTCTTCCCACCGAAGCACCCTTGCCAGATGAAGTCGTGAGGACTCGTCTTGCAGGCCGAATTGTAACTCCGATTGTTGCCCCTGAATCACAGGATGAAGAACCGAGAACTGCCAGGAATTCGATCTTCTAGAAGTGATAAGGTCCCCTTCCGAAGCTTCCCCGCCAAGACTGACGGCTCGCACGGTGCGCCCGCGAAAAAGCTCTGGCTGGTTGGTCAGTCCGCCCAACGACTGACGTTCTTCTTCTGGAAGTCCGATCACCCAGATCATCATCGCTTCCGCACTCGCCAGAGTTTGCTGCGCCTGAATCAGTTGCCCGTTGATTTTGGCGGCTTCGTATTCCGTCGACATCGCAGCCAAAAATCCGAACCCTGCCAAGGCGAGCATCATCACCAGCACCAACACGACAATCAGCACGACACCTTGCCTTGTGGTTCTGTTCGTTGTTGTCTTAATTCTCATCACTGGAAGCCCCCCAGAGATTGAGAAGAGGACTCGCCTGAGTTGCTCAAGCCGGAGGAGTCATATTTCGGCTCCGGATTTTCCAGCAGAATGATGCGCCAATAGCTGCGTGGCGTAATGCCTGCCAGCGGAGACACGCCAGACTGATCCGCTTCTTCATCACTCAAACCGAGATTGTTTCCGACTTGATCCTGTTCGACGCTGAATGAATCGTTCAGTTCCTGTTCGATCTCCTGAGACTCCAGCGCAGGTGTTTCTAAAGCGGTCAGTCTTTCCAGTTCTTCTGTGTTAATGACATCTAGGCGAACGCGAATGGCTGCCGGATAGGAAACATCGCTGTTTTCTCCAGCAGGCCATCGAGACGCCCAGGTTGTGCCATCAAAGTACTCGAACTGACACCCGACAACTTCCGGTACAAGATCGTACTGCGGCTCGATAATGTCTGTTTCCAATTCTGAATCGGCAAGTCCATCCAAGCGATCTTGCTGCGGAAAGAGCAGTGATTCGAGCGTCAGGCGGTCGACTTGAACATCGTCGGTCGACAGACTTTCCTGCAACGTGGAACGGTCGTTCAACAGCGACAGCAGATCAAGCGAATCGACCTGAATACGGTACAGCCCGGAAGGCAGAGAATCGGCGGCGTTTTCCGCCGAGAACTGAAATTGATAAACGACCGTCTGAAATTCGGACACGGTCGGAGACTGGCTCTCTCCATCTGTGCCGCCCGTTGCTGTTGAGCCGCCGCCGAATTCGCTGAGCTGATCGACGTCCGATTCTCGCCTCTGCGTAACGACTCGATGAGTCGTGATTCGAATTGCAGATGAAGTTCCCAGGAAGGTCGGTGCGGCGGGATTGGTCGCCTGTGATGAACCCTCAAAGACCGACCGCTCTGCAAACAGTTCTTCGTCTTCCAAATCAGAAAAACGGTCTACGGTCACTGCATCTCCATCATCGAAAGCCGCTACCATCACTTGTCGGTTTTCGGAAGGGGTCAACGCAGTACTGAGATCCTCAGACATCATCTGGAAAAGAGAACGGACTAGTTGTTGCTCTGTCACCTCCGCCTTTCCTGCACTCAGCAGACTGTTATACATTGACATCATCCCCCAGACCGTCGACATCAAAGCAGAAACAAGTACCGCTGCGATGAGCAATTCAATCAGGGTGTAACCCGATCTGATTGAGTGATTCGTTAATTTCCTTTCCACTACAAATCCCCTCCGAACTCGTTTTGTGAGGGGGCCTCTTGGGTGCGAATCCAACGCGTCAGCGAAAACCTAACCGGTCGCGCGAGCGATTCGTCTGCTTGTAAAACTTCGACGGTCAACTTTTGCAAGCCTGTTTGGGAGAACGCTTCGGAATCCTGAAAAGAGGACGAGGCAAGATCAAGCTGTTCCAAACGAACTGAGTACATCCATTCCGGTTCACCCTCCTGACTTGCTGCTCCGTACAAATCATTGCGGCCTTGACGCAAACTTCCGGTCTCGCCAATTCCTGCTGTTCGATCAAAGATTTCTTCTTCCTCTGCAAAGCTATCAAGACCGGTTGCAAACTCTAACTCGGCAGGCAGCAATGGCTCACCTTCCACCGGCTCCAGGGGTCGCAGTCCGAGTAACAACTCGTTCATTGTATTTTCACACAACTGCTGAGACTTTGTTTGCGTCGCTGCTTTCGAAGCTTGATCACGTCCCATGCCAACGAGCCTGGCAAGCACAACCACGCTCCCCATCAAAATCGCGGTTGCCAGAATCACTTCAATCAAGCTAAACCCCGATCTCGATGCTGTTCGAGAAAAGGTTTGACTCCCACGACGGTAAGAAATCATTTGAATTCCTCCGTCATTCCGGGTGGGGAATCCTGCTGCGAGGTCATGCGGTACGGAGCCGCGTAGCTGATGGCACCTGTGAGGCCACGGATTTTCAGATCGACGAAGAAATCTCGTGGACCGGAAAGACGAACGGTTGCATCTTCCGTTCGCCCGTTCGGAAGAAAACGTATCGGCGCCGACCAGAGAACACGTTCTCCGGTAGTGTTGAGTTCAAGTCCGTCCGAGTCTGATGAAAATTCTTCCGACGGAACTTCGAGTTGATCACTGACTTCATCTTCTGAAATTTCAACAAAAGTAATTGTCGTCGGCAATTCCCCCTCACGAAGGATGCGTGGCTTGCTTGATACTGTTGAGAGACCACCTTCACCTATTTCAAGATCGCTTTGCTCGATGCCGGAGCTGGCAACCGGGTCTTCAATAGTCAATCCGGAAGGAGTTGCATTCCTTCCGTCTTCTGAAAAGACATTCTCTGCTGTTGCGTACGGGGCAGGCACGGTTTGAATCATCCAGCGGTTGCCGTCGACTTGAAATCGAAATTCGACCAGAACACCCTCACGAATGGCAAAAAAGCGAGCCTTGGCGAGCGCAGATTGCACCTGTCGGGATGCACCACGCAACCGACTTTTATCGAGAGGCCCCCTCATTGCAGGCAGTGCCAGTGCAGCTAGTGCTGCCAGAATCGCCAGTACGATGAGCATCTCGATCAGCGTGTAGCCGGCCCGTTCCAGACGGAGATCCGGAAAGCAAACGCGTGCGTTTCGCTGTACGAGTTGGGTTCTCGAATTTGAACTCAACTTTGTCAATGCGCCACCGACTTTGTCAAAAGGATACCAGCCATTCTGGATGAAGAGGCAAACGACCATAAGGTAAATGTCACCGTTCACGGATTCAAAACTGCTGACTCCTTATCAGGTGGCACAGACATTCCTGTCTGTGCAAAGTCCTGCTGGTATCCCTCCGGGATGCGGTGATTCCAAGGCACAAAACCGGTGGTGTCGCTAGCGCTCAACCACCGGCTAATCGCTGTAAAGCCTTCGGCTTAAAATAGTGGACATTGGCGATACCAGAAAACTCGTTGCCTCTCTGAAAAGAACGGACGAAGACCTACTCGTCTTCGATTGCCGATCCTCCGGAGTCACTCGTGTTGGAACCTGTCCAGCTGATGATGTCGTCCTCGGTGTTTTCCTGACCGTCCGGTCCAAAGGACCAGATGTCGGGAATTCCCTGCTTGTTGTGTGTGGCAGGGAAATCATAGCCGAAGCTGTTTCCCCAAGGGTCTTTCGGCAGCGTGTCCGCTTTCAGATACGGGCCATCCCAATTCGTTCCGCCGCCCTCTGAGCCGCCGCCTTCCGATTCCAAATTGAGATCATCTTCACCACCGCCACCTCCCAGTGAATCTGCTGAAGGCTCGGTGATCAACGCCTGCAATCCCTGTTCCTTAGCAGGGAATGTATTCATGTCGATGGCGTACCGTTCCAGTGACGCCTGAAACATTCCAATCTGAGTTTTCGTGGCGTTAATGTCTGCCTTGGCTTTACTGCCGAGCAACCGAGGACCAACCATGGAGACCAAGAGAACCAAAATCGCCATCACGATCAATAGTTCTGTTAGCGTAAAACCGTGCGGAGCCGTATGACGCCCATGGTTTGATTTTGAATGCGTGTTTCTTTGAACTCGTTTCATCTTAAATTTCCTTTTCGCTTTTTGAAAGTGTTGTTTCTAAGTCGTTTTTCGAAGTAGGGTCCGCGAAGCGGACCGATAATTCAGTTTTTGTGAACTCCAAAACATGGTCCGGACAGCGGACCCTACGTTAACTCATCGAGGTACTCATTTCGAAGACGGGAAGTAACAGGGCGACGATCACAAACAGTACGGCACTTCCCATCACCATCAATAGTGCTGGTTCGATCAAACGAACCATGGTGTCGAGTTGTCGCGCGACTTTTTTATCAATCGTATCGGCGATGTTATTGAGCACTTGCTCCAGGTTATTCGC
>JAJDEL010000364.1 GCA_029259835.1 Planctomicrobium sp.
GATACGGCTGTATTGTATTTGAAATCAAGATTGAATTTCTGAAATTGCTCAACTGTGACTTCCTTTGTGCAAATGGCAAACGTCCAGCGAGCTTTCTTTCCACCCACGTCGTTAGAAGCCTCTTCTGCGGTTCCAGAAAACACTACTTGCTCTTTTGGAATCACCATCGTGTCCCCAAATGAAGTGACGAACCAACCAGAGCGCATTTTCTCTAGCATCCCTGTGTTAATGGGGGAAGCAGTCGGAGATTCACCTAGTTGATGCAATACCCATTCGCATGCAGAATGAACTTCAGGATCTGGGTGGTTTCTGAACTGTTTCAAGGAAACGTCTAACAATTGCTCCAACATAGATTTTGTTAATAAGTTTCGATCGCTAGAACCGAGTGCAAGCAGTGTCGCAGCAATGACTGGGGCATCTTTTGCTTCACTTAAAAGATCGAGTAAAATCTGCGGATCAACCTGAGTATTTGCCATCTTTTCAATCAAAAGACTTCTAAGCGATGAGTCCGCGTGATGCTCAAGATATGGAGTAAGGGATTTAGCAGACCTCAAATGCACAAGTGAAGTTAAAGCATTCGCAGATTTACCAATTTCCACATCAGCGTTTTCTGCGAGCCAATGTTTCAATTGCTGAATATGATTCGATGGATTAGCAACGACGACATTGCAAAGGATCGGTAATTGTTTTTCATCTGCAGCTAATAACAACGGAAGATACCGTTCTTCGTCAGTGCGCAGCAGTTGCGAGAGTGCCACGGCTGCGTTTGTGGTTGATTCAGACTTGTTTTCGGAGTGGAAAATTTTCAACAAATTTGGTGTCAGGGACTCTTCATATTGAGACAACCAACCCATCCACTCGACGATCGTCGGTTGACTTTGTTGCACCAGACTCGTCACGACTGTGTCTACGATTTGTTGAGTTGACTGGCCTTTGGTTGAGAGTGCCAACATCGCACAGGCAGCTCTAAATTTTGAGAGACTTGTGCTGCCTTCACTTTGCATCTCATATTCGAAAAAATCGAGCGGGATTTCCCTTTCTTTCATTTCGTTAATAATCATTTCAAACTCATCGACAGGTGACTCAAGCAACTGTTGTTGTAGGTAGTCAACGTTATTTTCGTCAGAAAGAAGTTTTGCCAAAGCGAGGCGAGTTTTCTTGGGTGATCCCTTCTGCTCCGCATTGAAAGCAGCAATGACTTGCGGCTCCATTCGAGGAAATCGTTTTTTGAGGTCAGCCAGGACTTCAGGAACGTCGCTAGCGGAAACTTGTGTGAGTTGCGTGAGAATTTCAACATCACGGTTGTTTCGAGAACGAATGAACAGCATGAAACTGAAAAGGACGATGACCGCTGCGATGCCGATAGTTTGGCCGGCGATGCGTCGTGAAGCTGTTTTCATTAAAGTTGATTCGTCTGTTGTCCATTCAGAACGTTTCGTTCCGGTTGCGATGTGCAGGAGATCAACCACACCTGGCAACTGTTGGGTTTCTTGTTTCATTCGCCATAAGGCGCTGCGGTTTTTGAGCTTGATTCGAGCGCGACCTTGATAGGTGCGGACTTCTTCTTCTTCGAGCCACGTGCGGATGGCAGGGACCAGATAATCGTGCGTGAGCTGATAGTTCAACGCAACGGGATCAGCTGTTTCACCACGATTGACAGGTGAAATAATCCTGAAGTCACGGTCAAGGAGGTCGATGAGTTGAGTGAATCTCTCTGGAGTGCTCTCGTAACCACACATGGTCTGCAACTCTTTCAGGCTGAGGTCTTGACCTTTGAGGTCGTTTCCTTGTTCAGGAAGAAGAGCTGCGAGCAATAATTTGATTGCTGGAATGTGAGTCCGGTAGCGACGAGAACACGTTTCTGGATTGAACTGTTGCTTGATGTACGTGTAACCCAGAGCCTTCAGGTCACTGAAATGTCGAATCGTCTCTGGCTCCCAAGGAAGTTCTTTGGTCATTTCCACAAACAGAGCGAGTCGAACCGGCGGGACATGACCATCTGACTGAATCAACTGTACTCCTCGTTCTACGAACAAGGCTCGCAGTGCGGCATCAGTCTCTTTGCCTTTGATCGTTTCTCCGATTCGCGAGAGCACTTTTTGCGCATGCTCAGTAGAAAATGGTTCAACAGCCATCATGTTTTCCCCTTCGCGCATCGGCTCCTCGATAGCGCGCATGAAACTCGACAGTTCGACCCAGAAATCATCCCGAACAATGAGTAAACATTGAATCGAGAGTCCATCACATTGACGAAGCGCTTGAACAAGTTCGAGATCGAGGTTGATTTGACGACCATGTAACCATTGCTCGAATTGATCGATGACGACCAAGACGCGCTGGTTCGCAAATGGTGGCTGGCGCTTGCGAATGTGTCGGCACATCTCCGGGAGTGATGTCACTTCTTCAGAATTCAGAAAGACTTTTTTGAATTGATCTGCGAGGTCGGCTTCCGTTCGTTTTGGCGATGCTTGAACGGAAATGACAGCCATTTCGGAACTAAGCTTGGGAAGAATTGCGGCATTGATCAGAGAAGATTTTCCGCTGCCTGTCGTGCCATAGATGACACCGATTCGTGGTTGAAGCTCTTCGTTTTCTTCATGAATTCGATTAAGCCAGAATTGAACGAGTTCAGGATTCCCCCGGCTCGAACGCATCCCTGGGAGTAAATCGCAGAAGAATTGGTGATCACTCCGGCGAAATGCTCGTAGCCCACGATAGATGAGCTGCGCCTCTTGATTCTCTTCTGGGACCTCGAGTGGTTCGGTCAGAAACCGCTTCAATTCTTTCTCAAGTTCACGAGACGTGCTGAAACGATCCGATGACCGTTTCTGCATGGTTTTTAAACAAATTCGATCCAGCGCAAGCGGCAGAGTTGAATCGAAATCCCTGAGTCTGGGAACGTCCATCATCCAGTCAATCTGACCTTTGAGACTTCGGTCCTCGAATGGGCGGTGTGAGGAGAGCAATTCGAAAAGTAGCACACCTAAACTGAAAATATCGGAGCGTGGTCCAATGAGGTGCCCATCGCCACCGAGTTGCTCTGGACTCATGTAGGCCAAGGTCCCGACAATTTCGCTGCTGCCTGCAATGTCGTCCTCATGGATGGCAAGTCCAAAGTCCGTTAAAAAAGCGTTGCCACTACTATCAATGAGAATGTTTCCAGGTTTCACGTCCCTGTGAACGATGCCGTTTGAGTGCATGTAATGCAGCGCGCTCGCGATTGAGATGATCAGTTTCACTGCACTCTCAACCGGAAATTTCTCCTGATTCATTACGGCGGCCAGATCACGCCCTTTAATGAACCGCGAGACAATGAAAACCAAACCGTTTTCCGTTAAACCAGAATCATAAACAGGGACAATATTGGGGTGCTCCATTTTCGCCAATAATTTCGCTTCGCCCCGATAACGATCCGCATCTTGTTGAGATCTGATTCGGTCCTGGTGAGCAATTTTTACCGCAACATATCGGTCGAGTTGTTCGTCCCGAGCGAGAAAAACGATCCCGAATGCCCCGGCACCAATTCGTCGGATGATTTGATAACGTCCGATAGAATTCGGATGGTTCTGGTTCAGATCACTTTGTTCTGCGATGACAGTCGTTTTTTCGCCGTAGGGCCAGGCTGGTTGCTGAGAAAGATCCTCGGCAAATTTCTGCAGTGCCTGACATTCCGGTTCGTCGACATAATCGAACTTGGAATCCCCGAGAGAAGAAATTCTGTGTAGAACCGTATCATCCTCGCAATCGAGAAGCGGCATCCTGGTTTGACACGAGAGGCAGTTCCGCAAGTGATTTTCAAGTCGAAGAGATAATTCTTCGTGGAGTCGACCATTGATGAAGTCGACAAGTTGTTCGTCCACCGGGCAGTAGTGCATTTTTAGACCCTGTTTTTGTCTGTTTTTCTTCTTTCAAAACTCAATCAATCCGTCAAATTCCCGGCGTAGTGTTCTCAATATTTTTGATCTGGCAAGAAAGACATCATTCGACTGGCACCCAAGATTTTCTGCGACAGTCGCTACTGAACGGTTCTCCATGGCCATTTGCCAGAAAGCGTCCCAGTCCTGTTGTGA
>JAJDEL010000365.1 GCA_029259835.1 Planctomicrobium sp.
TAAGGATGAAAGCCGTCTTCGCGAGTACAGGTTAGAGCAATCTGTTCTACCACTCTGGAACCACCACAAAGAGGACAAAGCATCGTGATGACACATCTGGAACAACTCGCTGATGGTTTTTGCCATGCTTTCTATGAAAAGCAATGGCCGGGCGACGGGGAGCCTGATGTGTCGGGGTTGTCACTGGCAGAGGCTTATCGCGTCCAGGATCTTGTTGCTGGTCGGCGGATCGCCCGCGGTGAAAGCATTGCTGGTTACAAAGTGGGTTGTACGAGCGCAGCGATTCGAGATCAATTCGGTCTCGAGGAACCGATCCACGGTCGCCTTTTCTTTCCCCACACAACGACTTCCAACCAGCCAGTCGACTGGACAGACTTTGCGAACTGTGCGATCGAACCAGAAATGGTGTTTTGCATTGGGAAAGACCTTCGCGGAATTGACCAGAGTGATGCAGACCTGATCCACGGCATCGAGTACGTCAGCCCTGGCATTGAATTGCACCATTTCACGTTCTGGCGAAAGCCACCGACGACTCAGGAACTGATCTGCTCCGGCGGAATCCACGCAGGAGTGATCATTGGCGATACAAAGGTTTCCGCCAGCAGACTAAATTTTGAAAGCGAGGTCTTCTCAGTCTTCAAAGACGGGACTCAAGTGACGGCGGCTCCCGCTACTGAGATTATGGGAGGTCCGCTTCATTCGTTGCGATGGCTCGTCAGCAGACTGACAAAGGACGGCTCGTCGCTGAAGGCTGGAAGCTTCGTTATTCCCGGCTCTCCAGTCGAACTTGTAGTCATCGACGCTGATACATCAATAAAAGTCACAATTGACGGAGTCGGCGAATTGGAGGTGCCGTTTAGACACCTCCTGTAGAGCATTCTACTGCATACTTTTCTGAACGATTGGTTGCAGGGAGACCCTGCGCGACAAAAACTTGGTTAGCCCAGGATGAAGAACAGATCCAGATCAGCCCGATGACGGATCGATGTCTTAGCGGACCCGAGCATCTTTCTGACCGCGAACTAGCACGTGGTCGCCGCGAAAACTGACTCCGAAACTGTGGAGCTTGATGACCGAAGCAAATGCTTGCTTCGGTGCGGCGTTTTCGAAATTTCCTGAAAACGTTCCCTCGACTTCAGAATGGATCACGATGTTCCAGTCAGCTCGTTCAGCGAGAGTTTTGAGGACGTCGTGAATGTTTGCATTTTCGAACCGGAAGGAAAACGTTTTCTCCTTCGTGCCGGCGGTCACTTCGATCCGTGATTCCAATTCGGTGACACGCTCAGGCTCGGCGAAAGCGACGTGCATTGGTTCTGGCATTGGCTCTAGTGTGGGCTGTTCAGGTATTTTTATTTCCGAACTCGCAGGTGTCATTGCAGTTCCCTGGACTGCGTTTTGTTGTTCTTTGAGATCGCCAATTTGTTTCTTAAGAAGTTTGAGTTCACGCTCGACCCGTTCGACTTCTTGCTGTTCCGTCTTTCTGCGAATGTCTTCAAGCTCTCGATGTGCATGAGCGAGTTGCAGGCGTAGCACTTTCTTTTTCAAGTGAACGACATCATTGCCTACACTCTCTCGCGGATAATAATTCAATGATTCCACTGGATCGGGAACGAGAATCTGGATTTCTTCTTCGTGCGGAAGTTGAACAGTCGCAGACTGAGTCGCTTCTGGTGTGAATGCAAATCGCTCTGGTTCGGAAGAAGGCGATTCGTCAGTGAGTCCAAGTGAGCCGTCGAGATCAGCGGAAGCGACTCGAATTGGTCGAGGCTCAGTCTGGGGGGCGGTGTTATTTCGTTGTGAGTAACTGGACTGCGACCGGGAGTGATCAGGGGAGACTGAATCCAATTTGGCAACTGATGACTCGAATTCCGGAGATCCTTGTTCCTCGATTTGGAGATCAGGATTGAGAGCGGACCGTATTTCTTCTGGTTTTAAACCAGTTAAGAGAACCGTCAACCCAAAGGCGAGACTCATGACCCAGAAGGCGATCTTAAATGGAGCATTCGACATGAGACTGAGTTGCATGGGGAAAGAAGAGGAACAGGTACCTTTTTTTATCGGCACGTATTCGCCATCAACTCGCGTAAAATCGATACAACCCGCAAATTTTCACATGCGATGGAGCGCAAGAAAAAACGCGGCAAGGTCCCCTCAAAGCTCCCAGCTTCTCCCTGCCGCGTTTTGATCATCAAATTATTTTTGACTGAAAAGTTGCAGTCACAGAAACATAGGGCGCTGCGGAAGGCTGTCAAACTTTTTCATGAATAACCGTTAAAAAAGCCCAGGACGAAACAAAAACAGCCTGCTTCGTAAAACGAAGCAGGCTGTTCCCCTCACCCTCAAGTTGATTCATCGCCCCCGGTCATGAGTCGGTCTCGTAAGCATTTGCCATGAGAGGTCCCTCAATACTGGAAGTCTATTTTATGAGTGTGGTGATCTCTAACGTTCTTTAGAAGACGTCGAGATGGAAGTGGTACCCTGAGTGATATGGACGCTCTTTGGGGTAAAAGTTGTGCCAACCTTTGTTGTAGACAGGAATCCGGCGCTCGGTCGGGTATCTGTGGTACAAGTTGTCGTAACTTTCCGTTGAGGTCTGAAAGTTGTGGGGATAGTAGACGTACGGGTAGTAATAGAACCGTTGCCAGTTCGTTGGTTGCCCCGGTGGAGCCGCTTCTGCCTCGCTCGAATCGACAGTTGCCATCGCCACAAAGGCAAACACGCAAAGTCCGGCGAGGAGTGTCTTCTTCAACATGAAAGACTCCTTAAAATTCCGTAGAGGAGAGATCCTGTCACGTGTCCTTCGGAGTTCATACAAAGAGAGACACGGTGTTTTGAAAATTGAACAATCACTACTTTGATCGGCTGGTTCCTGCCTCGAGAACAGGTTTTTTCGTTAGATTCATTACAAGCTGAACAACTGCACCTGAATTGAACCCAGAATGATCTTCCAACAGCACTTGAACCCCAGCTGGCTCCAGCTTTTTTTCTCAGCAATTTCGTTGCTTGCGCTGAGTCAATTCTCGTGTGCTGATGAGAAGAACCTCTCCGTCTCTGCAAAAGCTCTCCAGCCACACCTCAACTATCTCGCAAGTCCAGACCGACGTGGACGAGACGACTGGGGAAAAATCGAGTCTCGCGACTACATCATCAATCATTTCAAATCGATTCGCTTGAAACCGCTTTTTCCAGACGGCTTCATTCAGGTTGTTCCTGAATTTGGAGATGCTTCAGACGATCCAAGCATCGTCGGACAAAATGTCGGCGGTTTTGTTGAAGGCACAGATCCGAAGTTGAAGCATGAATGGGTGATCGTCAACGCGCATTATGATCACCTGGGAGTCAGAAAAGGGCAGGTGTACCCAGGTGCGGATGACAACGCCAGTGGCGTTGCGATGTTGCTCGAAGTTGCCCGACATTTTGCAAAGACGCCGGCAAAGCGCAGCGTTGCTTTCGTCTCCTTCGACCTGGAAGAACATCTTCTCTGGGGATCGCGCTGGTTTCTGGCTCATGCTCCGATGGAGATCGACTCCATCAAATTTTGTCTGACAGCAGACATGATCGGACGTTCCCTTGGCGGTCTCGACTTACCGACCGTGTTCGCCCTGGGAAGCGAACGCTCTCCGCAAGTGAGAAGTGCGCTGGCAAACGTCGCAGTCCCGGATGGTTTAGAGATCTCCCGTCTCGGCATCGATATCGTTGGAGTCCGCAGCGACTACGGACCATTTTACTACCGTCGAATTCCATTTCTGTTTTTCTCCACAGGTGAACACCCAGACTATCATACACCGCGTGATACCCTCGAACGTCTCGATGTTGCAAAAGCCGCCCGCATTTCAACGGTCATGCTGCGCATTGCTCTTGATGTTTCGAATCAACCCAAAGAGATCACCTGGACAGGGAAGCCTGCGCCTGGACTTAATGAGGTCAAGTCCGTCAATCGCCTGACCGAGCAACTTCTTACCGCAGAAGAAAGCGGTCAACTTGAACTGACCGACTTACAGCGCTTCTTCG
>JAJDEL010000366.1 GCA_029259835.1 Planctomicrobium sp.
TTCTATTCGTTGTGTTGCAAAAGTATCGAGGTGGCGGGAAGAAACATCTTCGCCCGGGCGAGAGGAGGGCTGCGGTGGTGCTTTTTTCGCAAGTTGAGGAGTTCGGCTCGCGGATTGATCCGCTAGAACTTCCTCTCGACTGCGGCGCCGTCGCGGAGGACGCCGCTGACTCGGAGGGGCAATGACTTCGACTTCATCGAGGTCATTTTGCCTGGATCGGTTGGAAGAACGCTTCGATTGACTCAGAAATTGATCGACTTCTTCCCTGGCTTTCCTCTGTGAACTTGATTGGCCCTGCCTCGCAGGAGGTGTGCGACCTCCTTTGCCTTTTTCCTGATTCTGATTCACCAAATTGATGACCCAGCCAACAAAGGCGATGAGAAAGAAGACAATTCCAAAAAAACCTTCAATGTCAGCCAGCAACAATGGAAATGTCTGAATGAACATGAAAACAACCTTAATTCAACCCATCATTAATTCGGAGATGAGAGCTTTCGAGCGAACGACACTTCTCTAACTACTCTCCGGAGGTGGGGCAACTTCGTCACCCATCCCTGCAATCGCGGATCGCATTGATGTATCCGCTTGTACATTTTTCAGTTCGTAATAGTCGAGAAGTCCCAGTTTCCCAGATCGGAACGAAGCTGCGATGGCCTCAGGAACTTCAGATTCTGCAAGAACAACAGCTGCACGGTTTTGCTGCGTGAGACCAACCATTTCTTGTTCTTGTGCAGCAAATGATGCACGGCGCTGTTCTGCTCGAGCCTGGGCAACACGCATGTCCGCTTCAGCTTGATCGGCCTGTAATCGTGCGCCAATGTTCTCTCCGACATCGATATCGGCAATGTCAATCGAAACGATTTCGAACGCGGTCTGCGCTTCGAGTCCCTGATTTAATACGGTCTGAGAGATTCGATCCGGATTTTCAAGAACTTCAGCATATCCGGGGGTTGACCCAATTGCCTGAACAATTCCCTGTCCCACGCGTGCGATGATGGTCTCTTCGGTTGCTCCACCAATCAACTGCTGGATGTTCGTTCGGACAGTCACACGAGCGCGAGCTTTGAGTTGAATTCCGTCGGCGGCGACGGCGTCCAACGTGCCAGCGTGTTTTTTCGTATCGGGGCAATTGATCACTTTCGGATTCACACTGGTTCTCACGGCATCCAGAACATCGCGCCCCGCAAGGTCAATCGCCTGAGCAGTTTGCCAGTCCATGTCGAGCTTCGCCCGGTGGGCGACAACGAGTGCGCGAATCACGTTGGGAACGCTTCCCCCGGCGAGATAATGTGCTTCAAGCGCACGCGTTGAGATTTCGTAATTCTCAGTCAACCCGGCCTGAACAGCCATGATTTTACTGCGAACGATGACCGTCGGATTCACTTTTCGGATCGACATCATGATCAGATTTGTCATTCCGATTCCAGCGCCTGTCATTTTGCACTGAATCCAAAGCCCAAAATAGCGGGCGAGAATTGCCATCACAATAAAGACGACAATTGCCCCGAATATCAATCCAACGATCCACTCGGCACCCATCAATTCAGTCCTGATTTTAGAGCCACTCGAATTTATAAACTCTTCGCAAAGCTAGGGTACATTTGTATTTCCGCAACGTCAGCAAGTCAAGTCTCGGACAATTTTGAAGACATGTTCTTGCGAAAATACGGGCCGAACACTCGATCACATTCTTCCAGCGTTGTTACACCCTCTACTGTCATTCGTCTAGCGCGTTCGAGCATTGGCACCATTCCGGACTTTTTCGCCAATTCGTAGACCGTTTGTACATCCCGCCGGTCCAGTATCGCCTTGCCAACTTCGGTGGCCTCTGTCTCTAATAGCTCGGCAGCCACAACACGGCCCAGGTATTTGCGACCACGACATTTTTCACAATCCGATTCCTTGCTTAAGTGACAGGAGCACAACTTCCTCAGCAGTCTTTGAGCGAGAATTGCGGTCAGGCCGCTTCGCATCAGATACGGCTCAATCCCCATATCAGCGAGTCGTCCGACCGCGTCTGCTGCTGTCCCTGCATGGAATGTTGAAAGGACCAGATGTCCTGTGAGTGAAGCCTGAAAAACGATTTCTGCAGTTTCGCGATTTCGAATTTCTCCAACCATGATCACGTCCGGGTCTTGCCGCATCAAAGAAACAAGGCCACGTTCATAATTGAACTCGGTTTCCGGCTTAACAAGGGATTGCGACACACCGGGAATGATCGCTTCCACGGGATCTTCGAGCGTACAAATGCTGCGGAGAATAGAACTTGGCTGTTGAAGATGCCTGATCGCTGCATAGAGCATTGTCGTTTTCCCGGCTCCAGAAGGCCCGCATGTCAGAAGCAACCCCGATGTTTGCTGTAGAATCTCTTGCAAACGTTGTTCGATGTCTTCCGGATATCCAAGGTCAGCGAGGAGACGGTAATCCCCAGATCCGACAAAAAATCGGACGACCGCTTTTTCCCCATGGGGTGTTGGAAATGTGCTAATTCGAACCTCGGACTCTGTCGATTCCGCTTTGACTCGTCCTTCCTGAGGAATGTCGGTCCGGTACGTCAGCAAGCTGGCGAGAACTTTCAGACGTGAAACAATATTCACGCCTCCGGCAATTCGCCCGACAGGCTCAAGAACACCATCAATCCGAAAGTATGGGACGAGATGAGTTCGCGATTCGTCAGGTAAGAGATGCAAGTCGCTTGCGAGCCGCCTCTGCGCCAGGTCGAGCAATATGTCGACGGCTTTGACGGCATATTTTTCATCGCCGACGTTAAGTGTCGATAGCAGACGGTCCAGTTCTTCGTGAAGAGTCATATTTCTCTCATCGTTCTTGGCACAGTCTCGATCTTCCGGCAGAGGTTGCCGCCTGACCCTGTATATCGGTGTGTAATAAAATCTGCTACTGCAATGGTATCGACTGCCTGATATCGTCGCGAACTACGGGATATGGGTTAGAAATACTTGGAAAACCCGTGGTCCTCAATCCCCGGACATGACAAACACGATTCAGGAAACAGACAGCTGTGGCTCTTAAAAAACGATTGATGATCGCCGGAATTGTTTGTTCGCTCACTACGAGTCAGGTTGTTCTTTCCGATGGCGTTAATCCCCCCAAAACGCAAAAAACAACCAAATCAGCAACTCAACCACCACCGCTTTTGGCTCCACCTTCCTCTGCAAAGCCGTTGCAGATTGAAGAAGATGATGCCAAACAGACAGCGAAACCTAAGACCAAAGTCTCCTCTGAACAAAAAGCAACGAGTCAAAATTCGGTTTTAAAAACGGCCAAACTTTCACCCAATGAGCCAAAACGGATCAATAGCTCGTCCCCGATCGCGATTGAAAACCGAACTCCCGGGGCAGTCGGAGAACGGGTTCGTCCAAAGTTTGTTTCACTACTTCCAGGTTCAGCTCTGGAGGGCTGGATTGTTCACGAAGGTCGGGACGGCGCCTGGTTACGAGAAGGAGAGATGATCTCTTGCCGAGGTGCTGGCGGAGGGTGGCTGCGAACGGAAAAAGAGTACAGCGATTTCCACCTCAAGCTTGAGTACCGTTACCAGTCTGGTTGCAATACAGGCTTGGGCATTCGTTGCCCAAGCGAAGGAAACCCCACGTTTACTGGCATCGAAATTCAACTTCTCGACGACAGTGCTGAGAAATACAGGAATCTTCGGGCAGAGCAATACACAGGAAGTTTGTATTACCAGGTCGCCCCGACACAGAAGCCTGAATTGAAACCAGCAGGTGAGTGGAATCAGTGCGAAGTGATCTGCATCGGTGATCAAGTCACGATCAAAATTAATGGTCAAATTATTAATGAAGTCGATCTGGCGAAACCTGATGGCAAGAACAAACTCAATACTTCAAAGCCCTGGAAACTGGCTGAGCGTCCCCCAATTGGTCATATTGCACTTCAAAGTCATCCGTCGCAGGTTGATTTTCGAAACCTCACTGTGAAGGATCTGGCAATCGAAGCGGCGGCGGGCGTTCAATTCGTTGACATCGCTGATGGTGAAGGCGAACCTGTACTCGAAGCAACGACAATTTCGATTCATTACCTCGGTCAACTACGAGATGGCACGCGATTTGGCGATACGCGGGATTTCGGAGAGCCGGTGACCGTACATCTGGATGAAGTGATCGAAGGGTGGAAACACGGGATCATAGGGATGAAAGTTGGTGGACGGAGGCGACTGATCGTTCCGCCTGCAATGGCTTATGGCAGTGAGGGAGTTGAGAACTTGATTCCTCCCGACGCGACTCTTGTTTTTGAGGTCGAATTGCGTGGCTTCGAGCGTTAACCTAGGATATTGTAGTCCTAAACTGTCTGACGCGAATTCTCATATTTGTCCTATTCATTATTGCGTTGACAGGACCGTCCTTGGGGAGACGAAATGAGCGAAGCCAAAGAACATCCATGTCCCGACTGCCAGGAAATGGTCCGGGTCAATTCTCTGCGCTGTTGGAATTGCGGCGCATTCATGAATCCAGAACTTGAAGAGAAGTATCTGGAGATGCAATCGAAACCGCAGCCGACGATCTACAGCGATCTTCCTCAGGAGGAGGTCTCCACTCTTGGAGACTCAGTCACTTCTACTGATGGCAACCCGGATGATGACTTTGAACTTTCGTTGCCTGCTGCAACTGAAAGTGGAGCAGCCAGCGATGATACCGGCGGAATTCCCACCGATCCTAATAATCCTGACGCTCCACAACCAAAGTCAAAAGTC
>JAJDEL010000367.1 GCA_029259835.1 Planctomicrobium sp.
TGACGATGGACGTTTCTGAATCGCCTTCCAGCAAACCGCTTCAAGATCGGCGGAAAGGTCAGCGTTGAGTTCCCTCGGCAGGGGAGGGAAAGGAATCAATCCGCCTACAATGAACAACACTGCGGTAAACGTCGTGCAAACCGATGGCATGTCACCACGGTTTCGAATGCGCTTGTCTTGTCGAAACATGATCCTATTCCTTTGGATCAAAAACGTTGCGAAGATCGGAGTCGAAGGCGGCGTCTCGGATTGTGCTTTCGGCGCTGACCGGCTTTGTGTTGAGCCGCCACTCGATCAGTCCGACGTCACGCGGAGCCTGTGGACTGTCTTCGCCAGCCTTGATGCGGTATCCGGTTCCGAAAGCTGTCAGGATCGCGCCGTCGCGCATCAGCGTGGACGACGTTGCCTGACTGCTGGGCCACCAGTACGTTTCGCCCTTTCGTTTGCCAGACCAGGCATGCAACAGATACCGGTGATCGAGATCCCAGGTAGCGCCGTGATCGTGGCTGACCACCGCTTCGATGCCGAATTGCGGAAAGCCGTTTTGATCATTGACGTACCCCAGGCGCACAACGTAAGTCATGACGATGTCCTGGTTGGGCAGCAGAACCATCGACGGATGATGGCGACCGTAGTCGTAGAGCTTCCTGACCGCTGACCAGTTGTGGCCGTCATCCCTGGAGATTGAGATTCCCAGACCTTCGTAATGGTCCAGAGTCTTTCCTATCAGCCGTCGCGGAACGTCGGTCCGGCAGGCTGCCAGCAAATCACCGTTGCCAGCGCGAAACAAGTACGCCTCATTAACGCCCTGCCACTGCGGGACCTTGATTGGTTTGCTCCACAATTGCCCTTCATCGGTACTGAAGCGGATCCAAGCCTGCGAACTGGTACCTGATTGCGCGTAGCCCGTCTCCGCAAGTTGCGTAATCTTGCCAGTCTTGGGGTGGCGATCAACCAGTGGTGGATCCCAGACGGACCAGTGCTTCTCGTCTGAAGTCGGTGCAATTGCCACGGGGTCGCCCCAAGTTTGGCCATAGTCCGCGCTGAACCAGCGCGACGGGTGTCCGGCTCCGACGCTGCCAGTCTCGTAGAAAACCAACTGACCCTCGCCGAGATAAGCCAGACTCGTGCCCAGACCGATCGATGCTTTGCCATCGTCGCCGCTGAGCGCGGGACGAGGATCCGTCCACGTCGCTCCGCGGTCGTCGCTGGACAAGACAAAGGCGCGATGTGGATAGTCACAACCGACTAGCATCAGAATCCGGTCCTTCTCCGGCATATAGACGATGCAGGGGACGGCGACCACTCGATTCCAAGTCTCGGTGACGATCTGAAATCTCGCCGGAATTCGAACGGTACTGACCTTGCCAGTCAATTGCCGGACTTCGTGCGGCTGCCAGCCGTTCGCTCGTGAGAAAGCCGTCTGGTCGCTTTCCTTTTTTACGGCCAAGTTTCGCAACACTTCAAACGGAGGCTCATAAGCCGCTTCTCCGCCCTCACGCGATGTGAAGAAGTTGAACAGGTAAACGCCGTCGGCTCCTGCTTTGATGAGTCGAGTCGCTGCGTCACGATATTTGTCGGCGGTGAGGTTCTTCGCCCCGCCGCCTTTCGTGCATTCTATGCCGCCGTACACCGGAACGGTCGTGATGATCTGCTTCCACTTGTCGATCGGCAAATCGCCGCGTTCGAACAGGAATTCAGAAACCGCGACAAAATCGACCCAGCCGTGCTTCACCCACGCGGGCACGTCGCAGCCGAGTTTTCTTGCGGTATCGGGCGTCGGCGGAGTGCTGCCGAAGTTCGACGGTGGGCGCACCGAGAGCACCAGTCGGCGACCGCGCCGACGTCCGACCTCGTCAAGCATTTTGCGAACGCGCTCGACCAGGGAGTTCATTTTTGCGACACGCTCGTCCGTTGAACCGTTCTTGAAGAACCGCGGGAAGCGGTTGAAGTCGAGTTCAATGCCATCGCAGTCATAGCGCCCGACGGCTTCCTCGATGAGTCGGAATGTGTAGTCGCGGACCTCGTCGTGTGCGAAGTCCATCGCTCCGCTGCCTTGATACTGTTTTGTGCCCAGACGCCAGTCCGCATGGTCGACCAGAAACTTTGTGCGGAGAAAATCAACGCCATGATCGTCATTCATGCGAAACGTGAGTAAGGCCTCGCAACCGCGTTTCTTCACTTCGGCCAGCATGACCGCGTACGGATCGACTCCAGCATCGAAAAAGACTTTAAGATTCTTAAAACGCTGCTTCTCCGATTCTGGCCATTTCGCTCGTTCATCCGGTGTCGACAGTGTGCCGCGCATCGTGCCGATCTTTGTTGGGTAGTACATGACCTGCGCGTTAATGCAGACCAACACCGTATCGACGCGGCTCCCTTCATAAGCAACTTCCTCGATCAGCCGCTTCACGTCGTCGATGTTGACCGGTACCGGTCCCTTGCTGCCAGCCTTCGTCGACAGGCACGAATCGCCGTCGAAGTTGTAGAGCACCCGCCGTGATCGCGTGGGTTGTCTGATCGGCTCTGACCCGTCTTGAGCTGACGCATACGGCATGACCGGGCTGACGATAACTGTCCACAGAATCAGCGAGAGGAATCGGCGAGTGAAAGCAGGCATGGGACGTTCGTCTCCAATCTGAGATGTTCTGTGTTTGGTCCAGTCAGATATCGTCAGCTGGTACACCTTGTCAAAAATGCTCGAATCTTCGTGATTGAAAACGACGAGCGGTAACAAATACTCCGCCACGGAGTGATCCCCCAGTTCGATCTCTTCAAGAATGCGTGTGACGTCAGACATGCAGTCAAGGTTACAGCGTACTCCGATGAAAAGCGAGATTTCGATTTAATTGCTGATGGCGAAGCACGTCGCGACTGTCAAAAAACGTTCCTAAGGTGATTTGTGTAATAAATCGTATGAGTTTCTGAAACGCTGCGAGACACTGTCGGGGTAATGAGAACTATTTTGCTCTATTGCCAAACCAACGTTCAGGGACCTTCGATTCCAGCAAACGTATGTCATTATTTGATGCAAGAAAGTTGCTCCGGACGATGTGACCGGAGCAGTTACGAATGGATCTATTCTGCCTTTGCCTCAAAATCAGGAAGCACGACGGCGATTGCCTCAAAGTCGAATTGACCACGCATCACGATTGAACGTCGGCTGTTGCATGAATCATTTTGACTTGCCTTCAGTTGCGTGATCTTTTCGTGTTCCCTAATGCGGGTTTTCCGACCTATTGGCGCTCATCAATTATCCACCACCGATATTCACCTGCTCCGAATCTCGAAATATTGACGGGCGCAGGCTCCTCTGTAAGCCACGGACAGTAACTTCAGGCATTGGGAAAGCGTGCGTTGCTTGCGAATCACAGGATTTGAAAGCGAAAGGATCTTCAATGCTCGATTTGAGCAGCGATCGGTCCCCAGATTTCATCGGCGGCCAGTTGCTCGATCACAGCATGAGTTTCCGACGTCAGAAGGCCAAGACGTGAAAACGCCTGAAGTGCGGCAAACTGCGGAAGCCGTGACTCATCTGACATGGCGATCACTACCAATCGTTGCTTGACGACGGTGTCTACGCTCCTCGACTTTCCAATTGCAACGGCTGCCTGAGCCATCATTTCCGGTGAATTCGACGCCAGTGCACGCAGCAAACCGTATTTTGCATTCGCGTCTGGGGCCACAATTCGCTCGTCATAATCGCGAAGCTGCTTCGCGATGCCCTGTGCGATCAAAGACACATCTTCGTTCGTGCCGCTGCAACCGCCAAGACCGAGCAGTGTTGTCACCAGCAATAACATCAACATCGGTGATCTGAATAGAAAAGTCGTGGGCGAGCAAGACGTTGACTCCACCGGAGTGTCGACTGCGGGCTGCAATCCATCCGGGCGAGACGCGACCACAAAAAGTGGACGGGCTACCCAAGTGGTCAGCGGGAATTTAGAATTTCCAGAACACGAACTTCTGCTTGCGAAAGCCATCAAGGCGGATTACCATTAGGTTGGGGGATTGGGTCGGGTTTTACAAATTTTGAAAATGAAAAGGGCAATCGTTGATGCAGGATTCTCTTTCCGGACTCATTGAGAACTGGTCGGAGTTCGAAGACGAAATTCTCGGGAAAGTCTATGTGGAACGATTCCCACGTCTGTGTGCATTATCCAGAAAAATCTTGAGGGA
>JAJDEL010000368.1 GCA_029259835.1 Planctomicrobium sp.
TTCCGGTTGCAGAGAAGGATATGCAGTATTTCTTTGGTGACTGGCTAAAACAGAAAGGGCACGGCGTCCTGGGATTTCATTCCGCCGGTGATACTTTCCATAACGATAAGCGGTACTGGGATATGATCGGAGGAGTCTTTATCGGTCATCCCTGGACGGCAAGGACCAAGGTGACATTGACGAACCACGAAGTGGACAATCCTTTGGTCGCACCTTTCGGGAAAGATCATACCCAACTGGAAGAAATCTACATGTACGAACACTGGCAACCGAAAAAAGTCCGTGTACTGCTCAGTCTCGATTACTCCCAAAGTCCAACAGGAAACGCAGTGCCAACCAAACATGGTTATCACGTCCCGGTTTGCTGGATCAAGAATTATGGAAAGGGAAAGGTTTACTACAACAACTTGGGACACCGAGAAGATACCTGGACGAGCAAGCCCTATCTCAATTCCATCACTCAAGCAGTGAAATGGATACGCGGTGATATCGAAGTCGACGCAACACCGAATCCGGATGTCTCCGCCGCACAAGAAAAGAAAGCTCAAGCTGATTTCGCAGCCGGGAACTTCAAAAAGAAGTAGTCGTTTACAAAGTACAATTTACGTAAGAGACAAACCTTAAATTCCTAGCAATCAACTCCTTTTATGAAACGCATCGCCGTTTACGCTGGAACATTTGACCCATTCACTTTGGGGCACGAGGACATTTCGCTTCGTGGTGCGAAGCTTTTTGATGAACTGGTCATTGGGATCGGGATCAATCCCGATAAGCAGCCGCTGTTCAGTCCCGATGAACGTCAGGCTCTCATGACAGAAAGCTTCAGCGAGATCCCAAACATTTCTGTTCAATGTTTTACTGGTTTGACAGTTGATTTTGCACGTTCAGTCGGTGCCTCAGTGATGGTTCGCGGCGTGAGGACCGTCTCCGATATCGAAGCTGAGTTCACGATGGCTCTGACGAACCGAACGATCGCTCCTGATCTCGAAACCGTATTTCTGATGGCTGCGGAAACTTATTCACACATCTCCAGCACATTGATTAAACAAATCGCCACAATGGGCAAAGAGACGAACGCCGAGCAGTTGCGAAAGTTTGTTCCAGAACCGGTGATCGCTCCATTACTGCAGAAAGTTCAAGCAAATCGCTGATCAACAATAGAATCGAGGCAACATTGAAGATTGACCGCATCGCCGTATACCAGGTTGACCTCCCGCTCCACGAAGGAAGCTATCACTGGTCAGGCGGGAATTCCGTCGAAACCTTCGACACAACCGTCGTTGAAGTCAACACCGACGAAGGACTCACTGGTTGGGGAGAAGTCTGTCCACTCGGACCAGCTTATCTCGCCGCATACGCCAACGGTGTTCGAACCGGAATTCGCGAACTGGCTCCCTATCTTCTTGGCGAGAATCCACTGGAACTGGGAAAGCTCAACCTCACGATGGATGCGCTGATGAAAGGTCATCCGTACGTGAAATCTGGCATCGACATGGCGTGTTGGGATCTTCTAGGAAAGGCAACCCAACAACCGGTTTGCGAGTTAATGGGAGGCCGCTTCGGCGACGATTTCGTTCTCTACAGAGCGATCTCGCAACTCTCTCCAGAAGAAATGGCAGACAGCATTTCTAAATATCGTGAGGAAGGCTATCGGCGTTTTCAACTGAAGGTCGGCGCCGATCCCAGCGTTGATATCGCCCGGATTCACGCCTGTCGCGAAGTGCTGCAACCCGGCGATCGACTCATCGCCGACGCCAACACAGGTTGGACTTCGCACGACGCTCTGCGCGTTGCAAACGGAGTCCGCGACCTCGATGTCTATATCGAACAACCTTGCCGCACCTACGAAGAATGTCTGCGAGTCCGTAAAGCGATTTCGCTTCCGTTTATCCTCGATGAAGTGATCGACGGCATCGACAAACTGACACGCAGCCACGCAGACACCGCGATGGATGTCGTCAACATTAAGATCAGTAAGTTTGGAGGACTCACCAAAGCCAAGTTGGCTCGTGATCTGTGTGTCTCGCTCGGAATTGCAATGACGATCGAAGATAGCTGGGGAGGCGACATCATTACCTCCGCAATCTCGCATCTTGCCCACAGTACGCCAACGGACTGGCTGTTCACATCGACAGATTTCAACAGCTACGTCACCCGTTCCATTGCTAACGGAGCACCCCACCGCAAAAACGGAAGAATGTCCGCCCCCACGACTCCTGGTCTTGGCTGCGAGGCGATTCGAGAGGAATTGGGCGAACCTGTCTTTACAATCGCTTAATACAGTACAGTCACCTACTGAGTTTTTGGCTCGGAGTTTTCAAACAAATCAATTTCTCTTCCCGTATTTCCGTATACTGGAAAGAGTTTTCCGTGATTCCCTCTCAAAAAAACGAGGGCCATTGATGCACATTGCGATTGAAAATCTTTCGAAGTCATTCGGAAGTACCAAAGTGCTGGATTCAATTTCCCTGACTCTCGAACTAGGGCAAATCGTCGTTTTACTCGGACCAAACGGTGCTGGAAAAACGACGTTGATGCGTTGTTTCAACGGGATTATTTCGCCCGATGAAGGAGAGGTTCTTTACGATGATGAACCCTTTCGCCGTGACCGGATCGATCTTCGTCAGCGAATGTTCTTCATGCCGGACTTTCCTCATTTGTACCCGGATATGAAAGTCCTACGGCATATCGGGATGGTTCTGGAACTCTACAACTACGACACCCGAAACTTTGAAGACCGGGTCATGGAACTTCTCGCAGAGTTTGATCTCGCCCATCTTGGCAATTGCAAGCTTGGTACTCTCTCGCGTGGGCAAGCCTACAAAGCAGCACTCATCCCGTTTCTGACGATCAATCCCGAACTCTGGATTCTCGACGAACCTTTCGCATCTGGCATGGACCCGCGCGGACTGACTGCCTTTCAAACGTTGTCTCGTAACGCTGCCAGCGAAGGTCGGACGGTGGTCTACTCGACGCAAATTCTGGATGTCGTCCACAATTTCGCTGATCGGGTCTGCGTGATCGACGACGGTTTGCTGCATGACTTCACATCCGTGGATGAGTTCTACGACCACCTGGAAACTTCTGAACGCATGCTGCATATTTTCGGTGACCCTGCCCGGGAAATCCAATGATCTGGGTTGATTCACCGCAGGCAAAGAGCATTCGGTCACGATATCAAGCGATGCTCCAAGCTTCGCCATCGTTGCGTGAAGAATATCAAAGTGCAATGCGTGCTCGGCGCCCATCGCTGCTGATGATGTTTCTCACTGTGACGACGATTGCCCTCGGTCTTCCCATGGTTTTTGCGGTGGTCCCTTCTTTTTTGATTTTTCTTTTGAACGAACACGGTGGGCCAGTATCTGTTTTTGCTGTTGCAGGATTTCTGACAACGATGGGAACTCTGGCTTTTCCCGAAACATTGCTGGCTCAATTACAGCGGTCACGAACTGTCGCTGTCTTTTCTCATCTCCCGGCAAGTGATAGGGACCTTGCTAGAACGGTCTGGAATCAAACGTTTGCCTACTCGCTGTGCGGGTTATATTTCATTCTCCTGTTTTTTGGAGCGGTTGCTTATTTGAATGAACTCTCAATATCCGGCTGGGCGGTTTCGCTCTTACTGGCAATGTTGCAGTGGAGTTTTGTTGTCACCGCTGGGACTTGGCTGGCTGTTTCATTTCCTCGTTTTCGGTTTGGGCAATTGGGGTCGCTATTACTCATTGCTGGAATGAGCACGTTTTATTTCAATCGTCCAATTCTGCTTGAGATCGCAGTCTGGTGTACGGTTTTGAATCCTGGTGGTTGGCCTGGATTGGCAGTCTGGCACGGATATATGAACGAAAACACGCTTGTTTGGATAGCGATCATTCCCAGCAGCTTGCTGCTTTTGCTTTCACCCATCTTAAGAGAGCGACTGCTGAAGCATTTTGCGATTCAGGAGTTCGACACATCGAGCCGAGAGAAGCCGCTCGCTGTCTTCGATGGGAGATTTCTTCTTGCTGACCAAAATCGTTTGCACATCTACCATGTCGAGAATTTAATGCCGGAAGAGCTAGAGGAGTTCGAATCTCTAGATGAAGTTCGGGATCTAAACGGCCTCTCAGTTTTGCATCGCCCTGCATGGTCGCAATGCGGATGGATTGAACAGACTGTCTGGAAGTATTTGAAGCCACGGGAAAGAACAATCGCTGGCTTTTTAACCGGAGACACTCCCAGATGGACGTTCTGGTGGAAGATGGCAAGTGGTGCCCTGCTGGTGATTTTGATTCTCTATGGTTTAGAATTTTTGAAGTTCCCGTTGAATCAATTCATAAATAAAATGGCTCCGGCCCTCTGTTTTTATCTCGTAATCATTTCGTCAATGTACGACCGCTGGCAGGGATTGCGCACGACTCCCTGCCTGGGATCTTACGCCTCACACTTTGCAAGTTATCCCATTGGAGTCAGAGAGATTTCACGAGTGATGTTCAAAATTTCGTTCATCAAATCACTCTTCTATGCGTTACTGATTTTCCCATTTGTGGTTTACATGATGGGCCCGATGGGATTTCTGATTGCCGTCGGAGCCGTTGGAGCATCTCAACTCATCATGTCCTGGCAGATTGCATATGGGATATCGAGAGGGTTCAGTTTACCTGCACTTAAATGGTCCAACTGCTGGATGGTCCTGGTCGTGCTTCTGATTCCATTCGGTACGATGTTCGGGCTAGCTTTTTCTTTGGCAGGATTTAATCCAGGACTACATATTTCACTTTTGGCAGCCGGAGTGACCCTGGTCTTTGCCAGTACGCTGGGAGTCTGGCGATTCTTTGAATGGCTCGTCGCTAGCGGGCGGCTTGACTTAGCAACGAATCAACTGAATGTCATTCAGAAGCAGTTTGACTACTATCAGGTGATACTCGACAAATCGGAATTACGAATGCAACGTGTGCGATACTCGCAAAAGAAGCACGGTCGGATTTGGGGTTACCTCAGACTCGTATTTGGGATGAAGCCCTGATCGAGGTCAATTCCGACAGTCCAATTCACGCGGCGGCAGATTGATCTTGTTCACGAACCGCTTTCTTTGCTTGCTCGCTCGCTTTTTTGCCTGCGGTCGTGATGCGGTACATCAGGCCGGCGTTGCGGTCTTCCAGTTGGAAGGTGAGCCAGCCGAGAGCGATCAGTTGCCCGTGAATTGAAGAGAGTTCTTCGCCGTCGATTTGATCGAGCTCAGCGATCCGCTGCGTCCAGCGGGTTCCCTGATCTTCTTCAGAGCGTTCCTGTCCGGCCTGAACGATCAATTCGGTATAGATTTCCAAAACCTGTTGCCAGACAGGTTGTTCGATGAGCAGCTTAAGGTCCATTTCGTCCATGCTGGCGAGTATCGGACGCAGGTGCCTGCGAACTCAACGATCACCCGTCAACGTGGAGCGACCGTTACAACCGGAGCAGGACAACCGACCCGATTCTCACATTCCGCAAAACTAGCCGCGCAGGAACACTTCTGACTGACCGCTGCTTATACTTCGAGCATGATGAATAACGGCTTTCTTGGTTTTGATGCGTCCTTCATGTTGGACTTTGTCGTCAGTGCTCTCGTGCTGATTGTCCCTGTCATGCTGTACAGCTTGTACGTCGTCAAAGTTCAAAAGAATTTTGTTCTACATCGCAATCTGCAAGTTGTGTTAGGTGCGATTCTGCTCGTCGCTGTGACTGCTTTTGAAGTTGACACACAGTGGGTGCATGGCGGTTGGGAGAATATCGTCAACAAAAGCCCCGAAGCGCCGAGGCTGTCCGGTGAAGCGTTCAGCCATGTTCAGAAAGTCCTCTGGTTTCACCTGATCTTTGCTGTCAGCACACCACTCCTTTGGGGAGCAACACTGTTCCACGCACTCCGAAAATTCCCGAACCCGCCCTTGCCGAGTACCCACAGCAAACTACACAAAAGACTCGGCTGGCTTTCCACGATCGATCTGGTGATGACCTCAACAACCGGACTGTGGTTTTACTACGCTGCGTTCATTGCCACTGCTGTTTAGGTGTCGTGGTTCACAGATCGCTCGGAATCCCAAACGCTTCCAGATCAAAATCAGCCGAATATTGTTTCGCAGCATCTTTGAGTTTCGACACGGCGAAGTATTTGTGATTCGCGACGGCTTGTTCGCTAAGGTTCAGAAGTTCGGCCACTTCTTTGTTCGGCAGACCGCGCACGAAGAGCAACTCAATACATTTCAGTCGCTCGTATTCGCCGCTTTGCATCCATTGCAAAACGAGTTCGTCGAGGCAATTCGCGATCACATCTTCTTCGCCGGTTTTTCTTTCGACACTCCGAGCAATGCTGGAAGCAACACGCTCTCGTCCGACGAGATCGTAATCTCCTTGAGAGCTTGGTCCGGCATTCAGTGGAAGAGTCGGTCGACGACCATTCTTGCGCAGGACATCAGTCAGTTTGTGGGCAGCGATCGCGAATAGAAACGACTGAATTTTTTTTGTTTCATCAAA
>JAJDEL010000369.1 GCA_029259835.1 Planctomicrobium sp.
ACAATCGCCGGATGAAGTGCAGTTGTTTCACCCGAAACGTTCGTTCACAAAAAAGGAAGCGGCTTGCTATCGTGATCATCTTGAATCGCAACTTGGTCGTCCATACGCCGTGAAGCATCACATCACTGGCAAACGCGCCAAAGGGATTCACTGCTCTGAATACGTGACCGACGCCCTGGTAGAAATCGACTGGCTGAAGGTGAACAGTGCTCCGCGAGTCTCGCCAGGAAGTCTCGTTGAGGGAATCACGACTCACGCAATCTACAACACCGGACGAACGATTGAACTGCCAGTCATTCTCGAACCGATCCCAGAGTCAACAGGTCGCTGCGCCCGCCTCTGGCTGGAAACAAAAACGTGCACCGTCGCTTGCTGTGAGAAAATGTCAGGCTGGATTTTCTGCCGTTGAGGAGCCGTTCACTTGCAGAACCCTCCCAAGACGCAGAAGCACCAACCTGGCTGAAATTCGATCTTGCGAGATTTGATAAAACTTTGACACCGCTCGCACGTATGCCTCCATTTGACCGCGATAGAATTCCACACGGTCGTTGATCGCGATGAGATCATTCGGGAGTTGATCGGTTTTGAAGTCGATGACTTCGGCGGCAAGGATTTCGGCACCGCGCGAAATTGTCACGAGGCGATCTATACTACCGGTGAGTAGTGCTCCCTGATCGCGTACGGCGAAAGTGCGTTCGTTGTTCACAGTCACTTCCACCGGAGACGCCGTGATTTCTTCGACCACGAAATCTGCGACACCGATTGAATGAGCGGTGAAGTACGGGCGCTGCGATAGCAACTCTTTCAATGCTGGGCGCCCGACCATCTGGTGGAAGTCTTTCAGGCAGCGGTCGAGATCGAGTCGTTGGTCTCCCAGGCAGCGACCGATTGTTAAGAGCGCTTCATCGATTGGCAAGCCATCTTCGATCCAGTTGATTTGTTCCATCCAGGCGTGCAGCAATGTCCCACGATCCATGGCCAGGGAATCTCCGACAGGCAACAGACTCTCCAGCCGGACGAGGTGGCGTCCTTCTTTGCTTGATGGAGCAACACGTTTCAAGTGGCGAGATTGATCGCTCGCCTTGAACTGAATGTTCGTGATCGGAGTCTGCACCTTCGGAGGCGGGGCGGAGTCATTTTCCTTCTTGAGCGATGCGTGCCAGTCTGGATTTCCTTCTTCGTGAAGGATCGTTTCCGACTCAAGATGCAGAGTTGGTGCGAGTGCCGCGCGGACTAAACCAGCGTGAGTTTTTGGGAGTTTTTTCTCGGATCCTTTGGCGGTTCTCGGTTTGACAATCACTCGCAAGCTCTGGCTCGAACGAGTCAATGCGACATACAACAAACAAAGCGATTCCATGATCGATTTGTCCGTCGTTTGCTTTAATGCGAGTTGAAGTTTCTTCGGAAAGAGTTCGCGGAATTCTTTGCTTTGGTAAAGAGCAACGACTTCCGGTGGTTGCCCAGGTGCTTGAGACCAGGCGAGGTGTTTCGGCGGCTTTGTCATCAAACCATCGCATTCGGCGAAGATGACCGTATCGAACTGCAACCCTTTTGATTGATGAATCGTCATCACACGAACGCGTGAGTCGGTCGGCTCTTGCACTTTTTGTTTTTCAACGAACTCGACAAATTCACTCGGTCGTAATGTTCGCGAGATTGCATCGAAATCATCCGCCAGCACCGCCATTTGCATGAGTCGGCGAGCCTCGCGGCGCTGACATTGTGATGCCAGCTTGTGCGCTAATTCATGGACGACGCCTCCGTATCCACGTCGTGCGAGTTCTGCTCGATACTTTTGAGAAAAATGATGGGCCGCTTGATCATCGGAGTTATCCTCGAACCCAACAATTTGCGCGAGCGGCGAGTGAGCAACGTGGAACCTGGCAATTGTATCGCCAGGGTGGTCGACAAGTTGAAAGAACGCCAGGACCACTTGTACGGCTGCGGAATCGATGATCGGATTGCCACCTTCTTCGCTGGCATCGATGCCGAGTCGATTCAATTCGAAGATTAGTTCTCCGATTTTTGCGTTACTCCGCGTCAGAACTCCAATCGAACCTGCCGGATACTTTTTGAGTTGCTCGGAAATCATTTCTGCGATGTATCGATTGAATTCCGCATCGACCGCTTGAGTGTCACGGTCCCCCGGTTGCCAGTCCTCTGGAAGGGGAGAGGTTTGTAATTGGAAATAGCCTGGCAATTCTGTTTTCGCTGTCTCGTGCTTGGGGAAGTTCGCGCTCCACTCGCGAATTACGTCATGTTCTTCGTCGAAGCCGTTATGGGCACTCATCCCTTGAAAGATTTTGTTGACGATATTGATAATGACCGGCGATGAGCGAAAACTTTTGTTGAGCGGTTGCTCTGAAAGTCCATCAAGTTGCTGTGTAATTGCGTCGAAGATCGCCGCCTCACCGCCGCGCCAGCCATAGATTGCCTGTTTCGCATCCCCGACGCAAAAGAACGATTTCTCAGGGTCAGTTGTCGTGTCTTCTGCGAACGGGCGAATCACATTCCACTGCGTCACCGAAGTATCTTGAAATTCATCGAGGAGAATATGCTCGATATTACCATCGAGACGATGAGACAATTCAGATGTCGAACGATTCCCCAGCGACTGAGCAAGTCGGCGAGTCAGATCATCAAAACGCAGCCCGCCTGTTTCTCGTTTTAACTGTTCGTAAACCTTGTCGTAATTCTCCAAAAGCTGATACGTCGCAGCGGTCTGCTGCGCCCACGGCGCCAGCCATTTCGCTCGCACGATTTTTTCGAGTTCAACATAAAGCCGTTTCAAAGGTTCAGGGATTTCCTTGCGATAATACTTTCCGTCACCAAGAACCTTGGAGAGCAATCCTTTTTGAAAAAGGGCCGCCCATTCTTCATCGACGATTCGGGAGACATCATCATTACGAGCGGACGCTATGCGTTTGTCGTCAATCGGTTCCGCTTGCAGCCGGACAGTGATCGATTCCATTTCGTCGTTGGTCGGGAGTCGTATTTTCCCAAACTGCTTCCACGCCGCCGGACCGCTTCTTAAGTAGATTTCGTGAAACTGCGAAATGTGATCAGAAATCAACTGGTGAACACTACGACGAACGCTCCCCTT
>JAJDEL010000370.1 GCA_029259835.1 Planctomicrobium sp.
GTGGAACACTCGCATTGACGAGCTTGCTGAACCAACAGGGCTTGCTTTCGACAGCAAACGCTGCCGAGCCGCCTCGTTTAATGCAATCACGTCAGCCTCACTTCGCTCCCAAGGCGAAAGCTGTGATCTGGCTGTTCATGCCGGGCAGTCCTTCGCAAGTGGATACTTTCGATTACAAACCGGAATTGCAGAAACGCGACGGGATGAAGCTCGAAGGTGCGGACCCGAAAACAGGGTTCTTCACGACCAGCGGCAAAGCATTGAAATCGCCGTTCAGCTTCAAGCAGCATGGTCAATCCGGTGCGTGGGTTTCTGAGATCTTTCCAAATATGGCTCAGCATGTCGATGACATGGCATTCATGTACTCCTGTTATTCGCAGTCGAATAATCATACGCCAGCAATGTTGGAGATGAACTCCGGAGTCTTCCTGCAAGGACGTCCGTGCCTTGGTTCCTGGCTGACTTATGGGCTGGGCAGCGATAATCAAAACTTGCCAGGATTTGTTGTGATGCACGGTGCGATGCCGCGTGGTGGGAAGCCGATCTGGTCGCCCGGTTTTCTTCCCAAGGTGTATCAACCGACATCAATCGATGGACGAAACGCGACGCCGATCGACAATCTCCAACGTCCGAGCGGCATGACGAATCAGCAGCAACGTGCGCAACTCAACATTCTCAGAGAGATGAACGACAAGCATCAGGAACTTCGACCGCACGAAGCTGATCTTGCCGCCCGACTGGAATCGTTCGAACTGGCATACCGAATGCAAACAGCTGCTCCAGAGGCAATGGATCTCAGCCGTGAGTCCGAAGAAACTCAAAAGGAATATGGAGTCGATCAGAAAGAGACGCAGCTTGTCGCGAAACAGTGCATCACCGCCCGTCGCCTGATCGAACGCGGTGTTCGTTTCGTGCAGTTGTATGCAGGAACCAACGGAGGTGCCGGAGGTGTGGCGGATGTTCCTTGGGATGGTCACAGCGACATCGGGATCAATCATCGAATTGCCGCCAAGAGTGTCGACCAGCCAATCGGAGCGCTGCTTGCCGACTTGAAAGCTCGCGGGATGCTCGATGATACGCTCGTCGTATGGGGCGGCGAATTCGGAAGAACTTCCGATTCACAAGGCAGCAAAGGCCGGGACCACAATCCGCACGCGTTCACGATGTGGATGGCAGGTGGCGGAATCAAAGGGGGTGTGCAATACGGTGCCAGTGATGAATTCGGATACAAGGCTGTCGAAAACCGCCTCGGCGTGAACGATCTGCACGCAACGATCCTGCACCTCATGGGCATGGACCACAAGAAACTGACCTACCGCTTCAATGGTCGCGACTACCGACTCACCGACGTTGCCGGCGAAGTTGTCAACGAACTTCTCGCGTAAATCAATTCACATTGTCGTTGAGGAATCATGATTGAATTCCAGATGGATCATTGTTGTCTGTTAGAATCTGGAGGCGCAGTATTTCTTTTACCTCAACAGCAAGGTCCGTGATTTCTGTAAGCAGATTGAAACTGAGAATCCGAACGTTGGTTATTGGAACATCAAAACTTGAATTAACAGCTAAAGCAATTGCGGCTGCGCTTTTGATGCTGGTTAATTTGACGACACAGGCTCAAGCGGAGCCAGTCAATTTCCAGCGCGATGTTGCTCCGATTCTTCAGAAGAGATGCTTAAGTTGTCACAACAGCCGGAAGCATGGTGGGGAACTTTCTCTCCAGTCTCGCGAGTCGACATTCAAGGGGGGAGAAAGTGGAGCAGCGGTAGTTGCGGGGGATGTCGATTCGAGTTACTTGCTCGATCTAACCACTCCATCTGATGGCCTGGCGGAGATGCCGAAAGGTGAACCTCCGTTGGACCCTGCTGAAATCGAGATCCTGCGAAGTTGGATCGAATCAGGCGCCGCTTGGCCCGAGAATTCGGAACTTGAGGTTCCCGTCTTATGGTCTTTGAAACCGATTCAAAACCCCGTCGTTTCGGATGAGGTCGCTTCTTCACCTCGTTTTCCGATTCGCAATCCTATCGATACGTTTATTGCTGCCAGGCATCGTGAAGCCAATATTAAGGTTGCTCCACAAGCGAACCGGCGCACGCTCGTACGCCGGTTGTCTCTCGATTTGCTCGGATTGCCCCCATCTCCAGAAGTTGTTGAAGCCTTCGTCGCTGACGCATCTCCTGATGCGTACGAGCGACTGGTGGATGAATTCCTGGGGTCACCACATTTCGGCGAACACTGGGGACGTCATTGGCTGGACCTGGCTCGTTACGCGGATAGTGAAGGCTACTTGGGAGACAGTGAGAGACCGCACGCCTGGGTCTATCGTGAATGGGTCATCGATGCTTTCAATGAAGATCTTCCGTTCGATCAATTTACAATCGAGCAACTCGCTGGCGATTTGCTCGAAAACCCAACGCTGAATCAAAAAATTGCAACCGGTTTTCACCGCAATACATTGCGGAATACGGAAGCTGGCGTGGACCTGGAATTGTACCGCACCCAGGAAATCGTTGATCGCGTCAACACGACTGGAATGGTTTGGCTTGGCTTAACGTTGGGCTGTGCGGAATGCCATGACCACAAGAACGACCCGATCAGTCAAAAAGAGTTTTACCAGTTGTATGCCTTCTTCAACAACTCCGACGACGTTGGCGTATCTGCGACGAAACCTTGGGAGACCGAAAAGTACGAGCAGGCAATGCAAGCCTGGGAACCGGAGTGGAAGGAACTTCGAGAAGATCTGAAACAATTTGAAACTGCAGAACTGACCGCCGAGCAGCAAACCGAAATTTCTAAACTGTTCGACGCTTACCGCAAGTCCACCGACCTCGACAAGATCACAAAGTATTACAAAACAGAAGAAAGTGGCTGGAAGGAAATGAAAACCAGCCTGATAGCACGCCTCGGAAAGAAGCCTGCTCGACCATCGACAAAAGCGCGGGCGTTTGCCGAGCGTACGAAAGATCGTCGGGAAACCTTTGTTCACATCCGTGGCGTCTACAACCGACCTGGCGACAAAGTCACCCTCGACACACCAGAGGTCTTGCCGCCGCTTCTAGCACGCGGGACAACACCTGATCGACGTGATTTAGCGAAGTGGCTTTTCGATGAGCAGAACCCGCTCACGGCGCGTGTTGCCGTCAACAGGATTTGGCAGCAACTCTTCGGTCAGGGAATCGTGGCCTCCCCCAACGATTTTGGAAACAAGGGAGCAGCCCCGTCGCATCCGCTGCTGCTCGACTGGCTGGCGACCGAATACAGGCATGTCGAGTGGAGCCGAAAAGAAATGATTCGGCGGATTGTTTTGTCGTCGACATACTGCCTTTCGTCATCACCAAACTCTGTATCGGGGCAAAACGAGTGCAGTAATCAGTTGTTGTGGCGGCAGAACAGTTATCGCGTAAACGCAGAAACAGTCCGTGATCTTCACTTAACCGCAAGTGGTTTGCTGGACCGAACAATTGGTCGACGAGGGATTCGACCACCACTTCCAGCCTTCGTGACTGCCGTCGGACGCAGCGTCAAATGGCCTGTCAGTCAGGGAACCGAACGTTA
>JAJDEL010000038.1 GCA_029259835.1 Planctomicrobium sp.
CGGGACGACATGGTTCTCAACGGAATTACACCAGAACGGCTTGGTGATCGAGAATCGTTACTCAAGAGTATTGACCGACTCCGACGTGATGTCGACGCGACAACCAACATGAAAGGTCTCGACGCATTTACAGAGCAAGCCATCGGTTTGTTGACCTCATCAAAACTGGCAGACGCACTTGATCTCTCCAAGGAAGATCCCAAAATCGTGGAACGCTACGGTACCGGCGACCCGACAAAATTCATGGATAGCAACGGTGCTCCCCGTGTCCCGCAGAGTCTGTTAGTCGCTCGGCGTCTCATTGAAGCAGGCGCTCGAGTCGTAACGCTCAACTATTCCAAGTGGGACTGGCACGGTGGGAAAAATAACTCCATCTTCAAACGCGAAGCCGAAGATTTCCCGGTTTTCGATCAGTGCGTGAGTGCATTGATTGAAGACCTGCATCAGCGTGGTCTCGATAAAGACTGTACTGTTGTTATTTGGGGTGAATTTGGTCGCACGCCGAAGATCAGCGCGCAAGTTGGTCGTGATCACTGGCCGCGCGTGAACTGCGCGTTAATGGCTGGTGGCGGCATGAAGACAGGACAGGTAATTGGTGCGACAGACCGACTCGGTGGTGAGGCGGAATCACGACCGGTCACGTTTTCGGAAGTCTACGCAACTCTCTATCACAACCTCGGCATCGACACCAAGTCCACAACGATCAACGATTTCAGCGGTCGTCCGCAATATCTTCTCGAAGAAGACGCCGCTCCGATTCAGGAACTCGTGTAGAGTAGCTCAGTTCACTTCCACTTAGTCGCCGGTTATTGACCGTCAGGGAAGCGTTGTCGAGAAATAATATGTAAGTCGTTTGTGAACACCTTCCGAGAATGTAGAGTCAAACGTTTCTCTCCCCTGTGAATCATCGGGGGCTAAATGAGATGGGTGATTCACTGCACACTTCGTTGAAAGAGAAGACGAAAAGGAAAAAGTCAATGCGTCTGAGTTTGACCGTACTCGCGATGATGATTTCGATGGTCTCTGCTTTGCCTGGAGACGAACCGACGACGGAAATTCAGTTTGATATTCCTGAAGGGTGGAAATCGGAACGGATCGAATTGCCACCATCGTTCGCTCCGGACATGGAGTTGCAAGGAACGGAAGATGTTCGGTTCGCGCCGGGCATGTTTCAGGCGAAGTCTGATTCATTCTTTTCCTACATTTTCGTCTTTCAACTTCAGGCCAAACCGAAACTGACCTTGGAAGTTCTTGATCGAGAACTGCTTGTTTACTACCGAGGTCTTGCAAAAGCGGTCTCAAAGAGACGCAACCCGAAACTGGATACGGAGCAGTTTTCGCTACAACTCAAAGAGGCACAGAAGACCGTTGCCAAGGCCAGAGATGCCAGAGGTTTGAAACGATATGCAGGCGATCTGAAGTGGGTCGAACCATTTGTAACTCAAAAAGCCCAAACCCTGTATCTGGAAGTCGATACGTGGGCCAACAGCAAGACCGGCGAAAACTATCTGTTCGTCTGTGTTTCCCCACAGGACAAAAAAGCCGAGATCTGGAAAACGATGCTCGAACTGCGAGAGAAGTTCCTAAAGACGAATCTGCCAAAGATTCCATCACTCAATTAGCCCCGGAGAAGGTCCACCCGGGTGCTATGTCGGAGCGAGTGTAACTCGCCAATAGTGGGGCGACATCCGAGTCGCCGATTCTGTTTCACAACGAGTGGATCATTCTGTCAATTTGTCCACGCCGTAAATTGTGAGGTCCACAATGTGGTCAAGGCTGCTCACCCTTACGAAGAAAGCGATACGAACGTCCTGCATTGGTGGCTGGACTAATGCGCAGTCACTTGTAGGTGAGAATTTCGTTTGCGTCTTTTCTCTGCATTTCTTAAAACAGGCGTGAGTTCGGCAAGTATTTCCCCTGCTTCGGTTGAAATCTGACTCACCTAAACGGTAGCCTCACAGTGAATTCAGATGACACACATACGAGGTCTGTCTTAATAGAATGTCTGTCGAATACCAATTTCAGAAAGAAGGGCGCGTTTCCGGGCCGGTCACTTTTCGTGACTTGGTGAGGAAAGTGCGGACCGGAAATCTGAACGTTGATGATTTGGTGAAGTCTGATTGGGAAGACCACTGGATGCCTGCGGCGGCAGTTGTCGGACTTTTTCACATGGCTGGTCGAGACGATGTTCTCGCGAGATGGGAAGCTGAGCAGCAATCTACGGTCGATTCGTTACAGCTTTCTGCAGCTTCTCATTCCACAAACTCCCCTCAAGAGAGTCTTGCTCAACCTGATTGGGGAGCAAAGGCGATGGAACTTCAAGAGCAAGAGTTGGACGAGCAAATCGAAGAGTTCAAACGTCGGCAAGAAGACCGCCGGAGTGAAGTGTCGTACGCGACTTTGCATAATTCTCAAAAACTTGCCAATCACATTTCTGCTGCAACAACCGCAGTGGACCTGCGGAAGAAACGTGGCACGTCCTCGAAAACAGTAATGTTCTTCACCTTTCTGCAATCGTTCTCTCACGATGAGACGTTGCATCGGTGGTTCCGATGGGGGATCACGTTTATTGTTGCGAATGTCGTCGGAATTGAAATTGTCAGAAGATCGCTGGCGCAGATGCGTCAATTTCCACAGTCTGGTTTGCAGCCGTCCATCCCAACATCGTTTCCTTTTTGGGGCGAATGCTCGCCGACTTTGTTCTTTATTCTGTTGGTCGATGTCATGCTTCTTGCAGGAGTTCTAGGATATTGGGGAGCAAGAAGTGTCGAGCAACTGGTTGATGAATGAACAAACCGAGATGTCCTGAGGCGTCTTGAAATCCTGAACTGTTTCATTAGCACGGTTTTTATTTGCATAGGGCCGAAGTATTGATAGCCAACAGAAAGAAATTGAGACAGTCCGTAAGCACCTCATATTCCAGAGTTGCGGGAAGATCCTGTCGTGTTGAAATTCTCCCCCCTACCCTGGTTCGCTCTGGCTTCACAATTGTTGAGATGCTCGTTTCAATGGCGATCATCGGAGTGTTGGTCTCTATCGCGGTCCCGGCAATCGGGCGCGCTCGATTGTCGATGCAACGAACACGCTGCGTCAACAATTTACGGAACGTCGCATTCGCAATCACTCAGTACGACCATCTCCACAGTCGGTTACCTGCGTCGGGGTACTATTTTGATCCGCCCGACCAGCCGAGCCAACCGTTCCACAGCTGGGCAGTCTCGATTCTTCCCTGGGTCGATCAAGGAAATGTTTTCGATAAATGGAAACTTGAAGAACCAATCACGAGCGCCAATAACCGACCATTGACGCGATCAAAAATCCCTGCTTACACTTGCCCGCTCGATGTGTCTCTCAGTGGCGGAATCGGTGGCGACCTCAGCTACACCGTCAACGGCGGGGTCGGTTTTACATTCCGAAATGGTTCCGGAGTAGGCGATTGCCCGATGAGTTGGCAAGGGCACGTTCTCGATTTGAACGGCGATGGGAACACTTGTTCCGGGACTGTTGCCGACGATAAAGACCGAACTATTTTCAAGCGGCTGGGTGTCTTCTTTCTGGAGAACTGGAAAGTCGGTGGGACAAAACGGAATCATTCGATTGCAGATATTGTTGATGGTTCTTCCCAAACATTTCTGGTCACCGAGAACGTCCGGGTCGGATATGACCCGACAGACTCGATTCGATCTTTTGCCGATCCCCATCAGATGCGAAGTGCATTTTACATCGGGAGCCCTTGCTTGTATGGAGACTGCAACGCCGGAGGCGTTGACTACGCCCGAAGCAATCAGGGAACCGGCCAAATCAATAGTGGTCTCGATAGCCCCGAAGGGACTTCACCTGTTCCGAATTCGTTCCACGTTGGAGGAGTGAACATGGCCTTTGCCGATGCTCACGTGCAATTCCTCTCAGAATCGATTGAGGGAGCGGTTTTCGCCGCTCTCGCAAGTTCTCAAGGTTTATTGCTCAATGGAACTCCGCTGGAACAAACGATTGTTTCGGGAGATTCGTTTTGACATTGAATCGGGCCGTTAGTGAACTCCCCCCAATCTTCCCTGCTTCTCAACAGGTTCAGGAGAAGGAAGTTGCGGTCCAGCCGCAAGCGGTCAGCGCCCCCTCACAAGAACATTTTTGTTCGATTGATGTCGCTCCAGTGGCTCCACGTGTCGGGCGACGAGCTTCAATGGAAGTGGTTTCACTGATTGTCATTGTGATTGTTGCTGCGGTACTTCGAATCAATCATCTCTCTGATGTCAGTCTGTGGTACGACGAAGCCTGTTCCTGGCGCATCAGTCAATACCCTTGGGCAGGGATGTGGACCGCGATTGCTCACGATGCTCACCCACCGCTGTACTATTTAATTTTAAGAGCCTGGTCCGCCTTCTGGGGGAATGAACCTGCAACACTGCGAGCCTTAAGCATTGTGTTCGGTCTTGCGACTGTTTGTGCGACGTGGAGTCTGGTTCGCTCGCTCCCTGTGAAGAAGCAAACACCACAATTCCTCGAGGGAACTCCGCTTCTTGCCGCATTATTGATTGCAATCAATCCGCTTCAAATTGAGATGAGCCAGGAAGCACGCCCTTATACTTTGGGAACTTTTCTCGCTGTACTGGCTGCTTTTTTTCTGATCAGAACAACGAAACCGAAATTTTCACTTTTACCCTGGATCGGCTTTGGGGTGTGCGCTGCTGGACTCTCGATGACGCATTACTATGGAATATGGACTGTTGTCGCTCTGTTTCTTTTCGCAACCGGAATCGTCATTTCTGGAAGAAATGACTTAAAACATCGGCGGATGGTATTCAGCGGCTATGCTTTGAGTTTGCTCCTTGTTTTTCTCTGCTGGGTGCCGTGGTGGTCGACATTTTTGTTCCAGCATTCGCGTGCTGTTGAGCAGCTCTGGATGGAGCCACTCACAGTTGAAATGTTTCTCGAAACGAGCTTCAAAGCGGTTGCTGGTGGAAAGCATTCGGCTCTCTGGAACCCACTTGTGGGATTTGCAGGTCTTGTGTGGATTTCTATCGGACTACTCATGCTAAAATCACGTCGGGATGCTGATCGATTGCTCGGGCTGTGCTTGCTTGGACCGATCGTTGCCGCAGTGTTGTATAGTGTTTGCATTCGAAACATCCTTGGAGTTCGCTACTTCATTTTCGCACAGACTTTTCTTCTGGTTTCCGTTGCTTCACTCATCGGTCGTATTAAGCCGAGTTTGCTGAAGAATCTCTGTCTATTCGGTGTCATCGGATGGAGCCTATTCTGGACTTACCAGCTTCGGCAACAACGTGAGTTTTCCTCCCGGTTTCCAGGTGCGATCCAAACAGCAGTAACGATCAATGCAGATGTCGGCGCGGATCAGCCCTGCATCGCGTCTTCACCGTTCATTTTCACACTGCTTACTCCTTACATCGACAAGGACGTTTCGTTTGTCGTACGGTATGGCAAGGATTTCGACCACGACCTCTTGAGCGGACCCTCAATTCGGCGCGGTGATTTTGAAAACGTTGATTCGATATTGCGATTACAGCAACAAAGTCGAATTTGGACGATCGGTGCGATTGGACTCTTCGGCCACCACTCACAAGTTCAAGTTCCCGATTCATACAAATTTATTTCAGAAAAACGATTCGCAGAACGCTACGGTTACCGAATTGATTATGTCTTAAGAGAGTACAAGCTCCGGAAGGGCGAACACGAATGACCAAGCTGACGACGAATGAAAATCGCTTCTGTCGAATCAAAAGTCCCTGGCGCATGGTCCTGCTCTTGGTGGTGTTGCTCAACTTTCTACAGACTGCGCCTTGTTTCTCACAAACTGACAATGCCGAAAAGGACGACGTTAGCAAGAACAGTACTCCCAAAAACAGCGACAGTGTTAAAGCCGAGTTTGCTGCAATCGACACGAATCAGGACGGACGTATTGACGCTGAAGAGTGGCTCAAATCAGAGGAAAAACCGACCAAGTCGCAGTCGCGTGACTTTGTGGTTGCGGATATCAACGAGGACCGTGTGATCGATTCTGTCGAATTCTTGATTCTCAAAAACATTCATCATTTCAAAAACCGATCCAATGTTCCAGACCCGTTTTTCGAGTTGTCTCAATCAACATTTCAGAAAATACAATCCTCTTCTAAAAAGCAAGGCGTTGACTCAGACAATCCGATTACGCGTGATGAGTGGACCCGAATCGTCCCCGAAAGTTGGCTGGCAGAACTCTTCGACTTCTTCGACGAGAATGAAGATCACAGCTTGTCCGAGAAGGAGGTCAAGCGAGGTCTCTCTGTCTCGTTTGGCGTGACTGATCTCGACGGAACGATTTTAAGATCAAAAAATGGAACGCGGTTTGACTGGAGGCAACATTTTGTCACTGGGGACTTCAACTCCGATGGAATTGTGACAAAGGATGAAATCACTCGACTCGGGCGCCCCTCACCTCCGGAAATTCAAGAAGCGTTCATCGCAGCCGACTCCAATAACAATGGAATCTATGCAACAGACGAAATAGCAGTTCTGCCATTCAGTTGGCGGGATACAGTCACCATCTTCCGGAAGATGGATAAAAGCCTGGATGGATTTCTTGATCAGTCCGAAATCGCTCAACTTCCGACGTGGCAACAGAGATTCGTCTCTTGGCTCCTGCCTGCATTTGATGAGAACGATGATAAGAAATTGTCACTCAGTGAATTTTTGGTTTCCCCGCTCGGCAATCCGATACTCAAGTGGTCTGACTCAGTCGTCGATGCCGACGGTGATGGGCGTTTGAATCTTGATGAATTTCATCCTGGCCGTGATTGGAGATTTCTCGGAGTGTCTAATTTTTACTTTCAACGCCTTGATAAAAATCAAGACCAATTCCTGGGCATTGATGAATTCCGATTTGACATCGACCCTGAGAAAGTTCCGCCAGAACTGGTATTCGACTATCTCGACGAAAACAGCGATGACTCACTTTCCAGTGCCGAATTATTCCCGGTTGGATTTCCGGAGGAATCATTGGGACCAATTTACTTGCGCCATGCGCGTTTGTTTGAACGTGCCGATACAAATTTGGATGGACAAATCTCTCGTCAAGAATTTGTGGAGACTCCAGATTTGCGGAATTCCGTGGAAGTAGAACACTCTTTGAGTGAAACCTTGATTCCAAGGTATCAAAAACTTGATGAGAACCAGGACGGCTTTCTCACAGTCAACGAAGTCTCCGGCTCCAGCAAAGGGCAAATTCTCAAGGAATTGAAATACACCTTTCATCTTTGTGATTTTGATCGCGATAACAGGCATTCGCTTCAAGAGTATGCCTCTCTTTGGGGTGCAGGAAATCCAGATTTACAAGGTCGTGTCTTCGATCCGCTTGACGAGCACATCCAACAACAAATCAACCAACTTACGAGCGATCGATCTCAGGCGAAAACAATCGGCAAAACTGTGGAGCAAGTCGTCGCCCTCAACGATGGACTCGACGCTGCTGAAGTTTCTGCGTGGGATCGAAATGATGATCAGGACTTGAACGAAATCGAATTACGAATTGGGTTAGAATCTTACTTCGGGTTTTGGCATTCATCTGGGCTTGAGTTGCGCCCCTCGACTGGAAGACTCTTTGGGCTCAAATGGTTCCAACAGGCAGATCAGAACGAAGATGAATCGCTTTCGTTCGCGGAATTGGCCGAAGCAACTCATTTAAATCCTCGAGAAGAGCAACTGGCGTTCGATGCGTGCGACC
>JAJDEL010000371.1 GCA_029259835.1 Planctomicrobium sp.
GCACTTGCCTTTCTGGATTTCTATGCTGATACAGATGCGAAGAAATTCGGTCCTCAGAGACTCAAATCTGTTCGCATGAAAATGATCGAGAAGACTGTCAGTCGAAGTACAATCAATTCACGTGTCTCTCGCATTCGGAGAATGTTCAAGTGGGCAGTCAGTGAAGAGCTTATCCCACCAGCCGTCTTACAGGCTCTGGAATCACTTCCAGGTTTGAAGGAAGGAAGAACTCAAGCCAAAGAAACAAAGCCTATTCAGCCGGTTTCAGAGGCCGATGTGAACGCAATTTTGAAACTGGTCTCGCCACAAGTTCGAGACATGATCCGTTTACAATTATTAGCAGGATGTCGACCGGGAGAGATTGAGACACTCTGTCCAGCTGAGATAAGCACAGAAGCGCAAATATGGGAATACTCTCCAAGTGATTACAAGATGAATCATCTTGGCAGAGAGCGAAAAGTCTTCTTCGGACCAAGAGCACAGGCGATACTGGAGAGATATTTGGATTGCTCAGAAGACGCACCTTGCTTCTCTCCGATGCAAGCCGAACAACATCGGCGTCGGACACAGCGTGAGAATCGAAAGTCTCCTGCTCAGCTATCGCAAAGAGACAGAAAAGAAGTTCCACCCAAGCGGGAAGCAGGAGAGCGTTATACGTCAGCTAGCTATCGTAAAGCGATTCATCGAGCCTGTAAGATGGCTGGAATCGATCAATGGAGTCCGAACCAGCTAAGACATTCGAGGGCAACTTTCCTGCGACCTGAATACGGAATTGAAGTCGCTCAAACCGTTTTAGGGCACTCCTACCTCAGCACTACGGAAGTCTACATGAGGCTAAGTTAACAGGCAAAAGTGAATGACGACAGTTCTGCGCAGACGACTCACTTCACGACCGAGTCATTATCAGAAGCGACAGCCTTGACCAGTTCCGCAAGCATTTCCTGGACTCGCTGCGGATCGGTTTTGGCTAGGTTCTTCGATTCGGTTGGGTCGTTGACGATGTTGAACAGTTCTGTACGCCGCGATTTACCCTCACCGTTTGTTACCAATTTCCAATCTCCATAGCGGAGAGACGATGCACGCCAGCGCGGCCCGGCTGTATAGATAACTCGGGCTGGCAGCGGAGTATGGTTGGTCAGTAATTCGGTCAGATCCGTTCCGTCCCATTTCAAATTACGTTCGGACTTGAAGCCGGTCAGTGAGCAGAATGTTGGCATCCAGTCGGTAATTTGCACCGGACTCTCAACTCGTCCCGGTTTCACTCGCCCCGGCCATGAGACAAGCGTTGGCACACGTGTTCCCCCCTCGTAAACATCTCCCTTTTGACCACGCAATGGATTATTGTTTCCAGTCAGTCGGCCATTAGGACAATTGTCGTCCGGATACTTCAGATCGTTGTTTTCGACTGTGCTGCCGCCGTTGTCGCTCGTAAAGACGCAAAAGCGTGCTGTCGCGCACTCCTTTCTCTTCAAGAGCTTGAATAATTCGACCAACAGAATCATCCAAGTGCATGACGCAAGCTGCATAGTGCCGGGCAACATCGCCAGTAATGTCCTCCGGCACTTCTTCGAGCCACTCCTTTGGCTCCTTGATTGGGAGATGCACAGCAGTAAAGGGGACGTAAGCAAAGAATGGTGACTTCTGTCTTTGAATCCATTGCACCACTTCGTTTGTGATGAGGTCAGTGACATGACCAGTCTCTTCGATCAAGTCGTGATTGCGGTGCCACGTGACCGAATATGGCCCCTTCTTATAGCAGTGATTCCAGGGGCTGATCCCTCCTGCAAGTGAGCCATACGAGTGGTCGAAACCGAAATGATTTGGTCCCCATTCAGGAAGCGAACCCAGATGCCACTTACCAGCAAGAAACGTTGAGTAGCCTCGACTCTTGAGTGCGCGAGGCAACGTGACCGTATCCATTGACAAGGCGAGACTGTTGGTTGGAGTCGTAATCCCGAAGCGACTCCAGCAACGTCCCGTTAACAGACCGGCTCGAGTCGGACTGCAGACCGGCGCAACGTAATGCTGAGCCAGTTCAAGCCCCTCTTTTGCCAATCGATCTAAATGTGGGGTTGGTGCGTTACCGTCATGAAACGCAACATCCGCCCAGCCGAGATCGTCAGCCATAATAAAGACAATGTTCGGATGATTGTGAGCGGCGTGGACATTGGAAGCGAATACACCAGCTACGATCAAAGCGATGAAAACGTGTAATTTCATAGATGTCATCCACTTGTGAACCTGAGCGTTCAATTGGTTCTCAGGGAGGAATTCGTTCAGTTGTTTTGCTTTTTTTGCGAATCAGAGTTGTGGTATGGCAATGGAGATAAGTTAAGTTTTTTAGAAACTCATTGTGCTTAGATGTCGCCTTCGCGACCACTTTCTCGATATCGACCGACTCACCATGTGTCGCATCCAAGTTGACTTGTGGTTCAGACAGAGCGGTGCTGATGCAGCGCGAGATGTTCAGATTGTAGTCATTAGCGGCGATCTCCTCCATCTTCACGCGTCTGGAATACCGAACCTCTTCCTTCCGATATTCGTATGACTCCAGGATCTTGCCAATGTGCTCATCCGTGAGTTGGTTCTGGCGTTTACTCTTTTCAAAGTGTCCACTAGCGTTGCACAGTAGATCGGAACCGTGGCACCACTATCGACTGCGTCCTGAACGTCATAGATGCTGACGTAACCACCAAAGACACCGCGCGTGTCCTTGTCCTCTTTGTCGATCGGCGTGCCTGTAAACCCGATGAACGACGCTTTGGGCAATGCGTCTCGCATGTGCTTGGCAAAACCAAAGACGTATTTCGATCCAATGACCTGACCCGTCTTTTTATATTTGATCATCTTGAGTTTGGCCTTCAAGCCGTACTGGCTGCGGTGAGCTTCGTCGGAAATCACGACCACGTTGCTGCGATCGCAGAGCTTGGGGTGATCTTATTCATTGTCGAGTAGCGAGAATTTCTGCATGGTCGTATAGATGATGCCGCCCGATTCAGTCGTATTCCGACGCATGAGAGGTTAGTCTAAACTTCTGACTGTGTTGAAGATCAACAGTCGATTCGAAGCTGGTTCTCGGTCTTTCAGTTCATGAGATGAGTCTCTATTGATTGGAATCCACGGATTCATAACAAGGTGACGGATGCGGTCTATTTCCTCCACATTGGGATTACTTTTGCTGCTCGGCATTACCATTTCAAAGGATGCCGATGCGGAATCACCAGACTTTGATCATCACATTGCGCCACTTCTTGCGAGGCGTTGCTTAAGTTGCCACAACGGTCATGAACCGAAAGGGGGGCTGGACCTTTCGACGCGTGATTCAGCAATGACTGGTGGTGATTCAGGAAAAGTTCTTCAAGCTGGTGATCCAGAGAAGAGTTTGTTGTGGGATTATGTTTTCTCAGACGAGATGCCGCCAAAGAAACCATTGTCGGACGCAGAGAAAACTTTACTTCAATCCTGGATCGCATCTGGAGCAAAATGGGGCTCAGAGAAGATTGATCCATTTCGATTCACGACTGAACATCGCGCGGGTGGTGACTGGTGGTCGTTGCAACCGCTTTCCAATCCGTCTCCGCCCAAGATTAAGTACGCTGATTGGGGCGATGCGAAGAATCCCATCGACGCATTTGTCTACGCCCGATTGAACGCAGCTGGCCTCACACCAAACATCGAAGCGGAAAGGCGATCTTTGATTCGCAGATTGACTTTCGACTTGTTGGGATTACCACCAACGCCGGATGAAATCCACGCGTTCCTGGAAGATAAATCAGTGAACGCGTACGAGAATTTGGTCAACCGATTGCTTGCTTCTTCGCACTATGGAGAGCAATGGGCTCGGCATTGGCTGGACGTAATTCGTTTCGGCGAGAGTAACGGCTTCGAATATGATCAACCACGGAACAACGCCTGGCCGTATCGAAATTGGGTCATCAACTCACTCAATAACGATCTGCCATACGATGAATTTGTCCGTTTACAATTAGCCGGGGATGTTCTGAAAGCGAAGAGCATCGATGCAGCGGCGGCAGTCGGGTTTCTGGTCGCAGGACCACATAATACAACGTTGCCTGCAAATGAACCGATGCGCCTGACGATGGCCCAGGACGAACTGGAAGACTTGGTCGGCATCATCGGGCAAACGTTTCTTGGTTTGACCGTCAACTGTGCTCGTTGCCACGATCACAAATTCGATCCCATCTCACAAAAGGAATATTACCAGTTGGCAGCATTGCTTTCGGGTGTCAGACACGGTGAACGTACGATTCAAGTTGAATTGCCAAAAGATGACCAACAGCGGCGTTTGAATATCGAAGAACGTTTAGTGAGGATTGAAGTTGAACTTGATGCTCTCGAGCAACCGATTCGCAACTCGATTATTTCTGCACGAAAGTCGGGACAATCGACTGGTTCACAGCCTCCTCATGCATTCGTGACTTGGGAATTCGATGGCGAATTCGACGGGCGTTTTCAAGCGAAGAGCGGAACTCTCAGTGCCAAAGCGAATGGAGAGGCTCGTGTCGAAAATGGCAATCTGATCGTCAATGGAAAATCAGCTTATGTCGCAACGCAACCACTCTCAATTGATCTGGGAGAGAAAACTCTTGAAGCATGGGTCACTTTAGACAATTTGGATCAACGTGGTGGTGGGGTTCTCACCGTTCAATCGTTGGATGGAGTTCGATTTGATGCAATCGTTTTTGGCGAGCGTGAGTCAAAGAAATGGATGGCTGGAAGCAATGGATTTGTGAGAACGAAATCGTTTGCTGGGATTGAAGAGAAAGAAGCCGAAAAGCGATCGATTCACATCGCGATTGTCTATCGCGAAGACGGGACCATTATTGCATATCGCGATGGGCAGCCTTATGGAAAACCCTACCATTCCGGCACTCTTCAGCGATTTAAGTCCGGTGATGTACAGATACTTTTCGGGATGCGACACAGTCCTGTCGGTGGAAATCGAATGCTCGCAGGACGCATCCACCGTGCCCAACTCTACGACCGCGCTCTTACTGCGGATGAAGTCGAAACGTCTTTCGCCGCA
>JAJDEL010000372.1 GCA_029259835.1 Planctomicrobium sp.
GCCTGCAACGTCTTTTAAGGTTCCTAAAGGAGGAACCTTACCAATCTTGCCAGTCACACTAGATCTGGATACTTGGCTCAGGCTTGAGAACGGAGAATTCCCAGATGCCTATTCTGTGTTTGGAGATGGCACAGTTCAAGCATTGGGAGATGGTTATTCCGAACTCGCAATTTTTCCCAATAGCCCAAATAAAACGTTGCCAGCAGGGAACCGGGGGACTTTGGCCTTGGGAGGAAGTGAAAATAGCACAGAAAAACTATCACGGCAGATTCGTTATGGTTTGAACGAAGCGGACTTTGCAGTTCACGGTGGAGAGATCAGTGTGAATGAAGGTCCAATCTACCTCGAAGGAGATACTGGAATCAGTGCTGCCATCGAGAACGATCTTCAGGCAATTATCGGGCAACCACGGTTGCTTCCCATTTTTACTGAAGTGGGAGGGAATGGGGCAACTTCAGCCTACAAGATCGTCAGATTTGTGGGGATTCGAATTGTCGAAGTCGATTTAAGAGGCCCTCTGATCAAGAAAAGACTGATTATTCAACCAACACCATTTGTGGTTCGAGGAGCAGTTGGTGGAACGATGCCTGTGGACCCAAACGACGAAGGAGTCGTTTATTCCTTTGAGAATGTGCTGATCAACGAGTAGGACATTGATCTGCCCCTAAAGATGTTAGAATCATGATGAAAAAAACGTATCCTAAATCAAATGTCAAAACGAGAAGTGGAGCTGCAACGGTTGAATTTGCACTTGTCGTCCCTATTTTCTTTATGGTGTTATTCGGAATTGTGGAGGTGAGTTGGGCGCTGTGCTCTACAAATGTTGCGACAAACATTGCCCGAGAAACAGCTCATTTGGCAATCATGGTCGGAGAAACCGAAACGGAAATCCTCAATCACGGAAAAACATTGGGAGCGAGTTTGCTGTCGGTCGACCAATCAAAGATTACTTTGAATCTGACCGTGACGGACTCTAATGGCGCGTCGGTCACATACGCCAACGCCGCTCGGGGTGATTTGGTCTCAGTCGAAGTGACCGTCCCTTTTTCAGATCTGAGTCTTCTTTCTGGTAGCTACATGGCAAACTCCTCAATACGCGGAACCAGTTCGATGATGAAACTGTAAACGGGATTTCCTCATCGATCGTGGGCGCTGTATGCCACTGACGAATTTACTTGAATTATGTTCTCAATTGTGTGCTTCTGGCTCTGCGCGATGGTGTCCAGGATGCTGGTTTAGGCGGGGGCAAAACTCACCGGGACTGTGGTCTTTGTTTGAGAGCGATCCAAACTGTTCTTACAAATTCACTACGTGATGAAGTCAGCGCCGGGTACCATTGTTGAATTTAGGTCAGTGGCCTCTGCGAATCCTGCGGATGATACTATCCATCCGCAGATTTCGCAGAGGTGAACTCATCTCACGCCACGCCTGGCTCGTTCACTCTCATGGGGATGGAAACGACTTCGTTTGTTTCTGCTGAGTCGCTTTTGCCAGATTCATCGTTTTGCTGCGAAGGTGTTCGGTCGATCAGGGTGAGGATTGCTGGGAGCGTGACCAGTGACACGAACAGGCAGCTTCCGACGCCGATCACGAGGACGATGCCGAGCGAGACTAATCCTTGGTGCGCGGCGACGACCATGCTGCCGAAGCCGATCATGGATGTCAGTGAGGTGAGTGTGACTGCGTTGATCGTACTCGGAGACGTTTCATACTTCCCCTTCGATTGACGCCCATCGTGGATGACATGCACGCCATCGTCGACGCCGATTCCCAGGATCAACGGCAGGACAATCAGGTTCGCAGGGTTCAGGTGAATGCCAGCAATTCCCAAAATGCCGAACATTAAAAAGCCGCCTGCGAGCGGCGGAAGCAGCGTGAGCAAGGCATTACGGGTGCTTCGATAATCAATCACGAAGGCGACGATGACCGACAGGGCGGCGTGTAAACAGATGTAGTACAGTGGATTCACGGTTGTGCCTGCCCGCTGCTGTAGGGAGTAGGCAAACGCAATAACGACTAGCGGGGCGAGGAATGAAATGAACAGGGCGCCGATGCTAAGGGCATCGATGAGCAGGATTAAACAAATGACAACCAGTGCATAAACAGCGGCGTCGAAGTAGCTTTCGCGAATCTGTCGAGCCGCTTCAAAGTTTTGCAGCGGCGTGCCGGTCGCCTCGGGGTCGACTGAGCGAATATCGTGCACAAACGCTGTCAGAGGCTCTTCTTCCCAGATCTGTTCGTTCGGATAGATTCGTAACAACCACTGTCCCGATTCCGAAACAAATCGCTGGGATATGCCAGGTAGAAAGTCGTTCGCAGTGACTGGCTCGGGATTTGAAATCGATTCGATCGATTGAAATTGACGGTGCAAGGAGGTCAACATCGCATTCTGATAGCCAGCCAAAATTTGCATCTGCTGCGGGAGTTCCAATTCCGTCAGTTGATTCAGGAAGGAATCCAGCGTCTCCGCCGCCGCAACGGCAGTTGGTTCGGTTCGATTAGAGAGTGTTTCGAACAACCTTTCCATCGCGCGACCGATGGAGAGTGGGTCCATCTGCGGGAATTCGCGAGGCAAATCAGAGAGCCGACTCAGCCGGGCGTGCATCGCCTGAATCAACAGGTTTGTTTCCTCCGCCGGAAACGTTGGCAGGTACGATCCCATTTCTTCGACCCGCGAAACCGTCGGGAGTTCCAGGAATTCCTCTTTCAGAATGCGAACTTCCGAAATCGAATCAACAATCGAAACCGCATACAGCAGCGAGCCGTTCGATTCTTCGAAAATTCTTTTTTGTAATTCAACAGACTCCAAGCCCTTCGCTTGTAGATTCAGGAGATTGGAATCGTACTTCACTTTCGATTCAATCTCTCCATCTTCAATTAGAAACCCTTGGACGCCAATCGCGAGGATTGCAGCGAGCGTTACAAAGGTGACAACGACGGGACGCTCACGCGTTAGTTTCCGCAAGGCGTTTCCTTGAAATGGAGTCGGTAGATGCCGGTGTTCTTTCTTGCGATCTGCAAGAGTGATCAAGGCGGGCAGTACAGTAAACGTC
>JAJDEL010000373.1 GCA_029259835.1 Planctomicrobium sp.
CTGGTCGGCGACAACGACGTGCTGCGAGATCGTACCCGCAACAGCAACAACAGATGGCGGGATACGGTGGGCAGCAGCAACCGCGATCTGCACGCTATCCATACGGGACGCCTCCATCAATGCAGATGGCAACCGTCATGCCGCAAAACGATCCAACAATGATGGGCGGCCCTGTCGTCGCTCAGAGAACCATGGCAGGAGCACCTGTCTATCAGCAACAATCAATTCCAGTTGGGCCGACTTGGACACCGACGCAGGGAATTCCAACTCCTCAACAGTACGTGCCAGTACCTTCAAGTGTCCCCGGTGGAAATCCGCCACTTCTCCCGGCACCAACAAGCCAGACGAACCCATCGGCTTATTACCCTCAGCAATTTATCTCTCAACAACATCAACCTGTTCCGGTGGGAGCACAACAGTATTCTGTTCCGCAGTACCAACCTGTTCAACAACAAGTCATGTTGCCAGCCGCTCCCGTTCAGTACATGCCGGTTCAGCAACCCGCAAATGGCAACCCGTTCCAGAACATCTCAACACAAACAACCACGAACTTCGTCCCTGCCGTTCAAGCGTTTTAGAGAACGTATGTAGGACGTCAACTTCTCTCACACCGCGAGTCGGTTTTACTCGCGGTGTTTTCATGCGCAATTAAAGTTTTTCGTACGCAATCGTTTTCGCTCACTCCTGCTCAAACCCTGCATTCGAGAGAGCATCAAACCCATCTTTCAGAGCGCGGGCGTCGTAGCCTGATTTTTTAAGCAGTTCGGCTGCCGAACGTGATCGGACACCTGAGCGGCAATGAGTGTAGATGATTTGGTCTTTCGGAAGTTTCAGTTGACCAACGGTCCCTTTGAGTTCGCGGTCCTGCATGTCGCTGAGCGGGAACAACGCCGCCTGCTTGAGATGACCGCCATTCCATTCACGTTGCTCACGCACATCGATGAGAATTGCGGTTTGGTCTTTCAAGCCTGCGCGGACATCCCCAAGTGTGTCAGTCGTGTGTCCAAACGATGTTGTGCCTACGGATTTCTTGAATGTCATCATGTACGATGTCTCCATGAAATCAGCTTCAGAGGTAATCTCAAATCCTGCCCTCTGAATCTCACCCACAAAAACTTTCTGTCCAGCTCTCAGGTGACCCAGAATCCAGTCGGAACTTGTTCCTTCTTCTCGGTGAAATTCAATAAGCACAACGCGACCGTTTGGCTTGAGAGCGCGGAAGATTGAACGCATGGTTTTGTAAGGAAACTCAAAGTGGTGATAAGTATCGCAAATGAATGCGACGTCAATTGAGTTTGGAGGTAATTCAGCAGAATCCTGTTTGCAAATTTGCCCGCGAACATTATTCAGACCTTGTTCTCGACTGGTCGAAACAACATGGTCAACGAATTCTTTCGCGATGTCGACAGCAATGACTGTCCCTTCCGCTCCGACCTCATTGGAGAGAAGTCGAGTAAAGAGTCCGGTGCCGGCTCCGATGTCGGCGATTGTCATGCCAGGTTTGACATTGGCCATTTCGATAATTTTTTGGCGGTGATCATAAACCTCTCGCCCTTCTCGCTCGAAACGTTCGACAAACTGTTCGACCTTCGGTTCTTTGAAGGAATCGTTAATTCCAGGTTTGACACTTTCTTTCTGCGCGAAAGCGATTGAAGAGAGAGTGAAGCAGATCGAGAAAATCAAAAGGGACTGACACATAAAAAATTCGGACCTTGTAGACGAGAATCGATTGAGCCTGAATTCTGATGAACTCAGTTGCATCAATTATGACGCAGCAGGCTCTTCGTCGACAAGCCTCCAGCGCTCGATCTGGTTGTGACCAGCGGTGAAAAGTGTGGTGAAAGAGGAATCAACACTCACAGCATGAATGTGACCGCTGCCACCTTCTTGAGTGAGGATTTCACCTTTTTCGACGTCATAGAGATTGACAAAACCTTTATGGTCACCGCCCACACCGAAGAGAGTCTTGCCATCGGGACGCCAAACGATTTGTTCGATCAACCCTTTCTTTGATTCATCCTCAATTAAAACCGGTTCGTCGTCTGATTCCCAACGGAAGATTTCCAGCCGAGACTGTCCGCCAAGGTGATCGATGTTCCCAATCTTCCCGATCCCACCTACGGCAAGTTGAGTCCCATCTGGTGAAAAAGCGAGGCTGCGAATCCCACCGATTGAATGCCGCCGCTGTTTCGGATCCCAGGTGTACATCCCAGGGGCTTCGGTTTCACCGATTTTTTCAAAGGTCTCTGCATCCCAAATCGCGACATGACCAGTCCGGTCTCCGGTCGCAATGTGTTGACCATCTTCGGAGATCGCAACTGCGTAGAGCATTGACGGATAGTTGTGCGGTGTTATTTCAGGATGATCAGAAAACGCTTTCAGCAACTCGCCTGATTCACTGTTCCAGACTCTGCACTGCATGTCGTCAGCGACGCTGATGATTCGCTGTTGATCCGGAGACGAAATGACCCTTCGGATCCAGCGATCATGGGCACGTTGTCGTCGTAGCTCAGTGCGATCTTCTGTGTTCCACCAAATCAGTTGCCCGTCGTAGCTTCCTGTGACCAGTGTCTTGCCAAGGAGAGCCATTCCAGTCACGTAACTTTGATGTCCAGTACCAGTGAATTCGACTCGCTCGGGTTTTTCTACGGAAAGATCGAACTCATAAACTCGAAAGTCAGAACTCCCAACGAAGAGCGTTTCCGTTTCCGGAACAGCAGCGATTGAGAAGAGAATGTCCTTTGAATTCCATTCGCCGGCACGTTCAATTTTGGGCGTTTGTGACATTGGTATATGGTCGTAGTGAGGGTAATAGAAGGCGAGGTGAGTTGAAAGTGATCGGCTACGCGAGGACTTCCGCAATCGGTGAACAATGAAAGTCTGCAACAGGTACTGGCCGACTGCCGAGCATATATTCCTTCTCGGGATCAATTCCGAGAGCGGTGAAGATCGTTGCGAACAAGTTGCCTGCGTTCACTTCCCCGTCGGCAACAGTTCGTCCTTCTTCGTCAGTTTTGCCATACGCAACGCCGCCACGAATCCCGCATCCAGAGAGCGAACAACTCCAGGCGTTGGCAAAGTGGTCGCGACCGAGGCTTCCATTGATGCTAGGTGTCCTTCCGAATTCACCAAGTGTAATGACCAGCGTGTTTTCCAACATTCCACGCTGCTGCAGGTCATGGAGAAGTGCTGACATGACATGATCAAGATCTGCACAGAGTTCACGATGTGTTTCAAAGTTTTGCCCGTGGCTATCCCACCACGCACGCGCGACCTTCACGAAAGGAACGCCTGCTCCGACAAGTCGGCGAGCCGCCAGACATTGCTGACCAAACTGTGTCGGTCCATAGTGATCGCGAGCAGACTGCGGTTCTTTTTCAACGTCGAAGAGGTAATCACTCGACATCAGACCACGAACTCTCTCGAATGCAGAATTGTGACTGGCGACGCTGGAACTATGGACGTTTTTCTGAAAGTTCTTTGCCAGCATGTTTCTCAAGTCAGCGCGCTGCTGATGATCGATGTCGCTGATCGATTCCAGCCGCGAAATATTCTCTGGAATCATTGAGTCGGTCAGGAACATCGGGTTAAATCGGGAAGGCAGAAAGCCCGCCGAACCTTTTCGCCGACCTTCGGTCGACGTGTACATTTCGATATGGTCAGGAACTTTGCTGTCTGGCTGCGAGAGTTCGTGAGCAATGATGCCACCCAAGTGAGGGAAGTCGACGCCCGGCTCCGGCAGGCGTCCTGTGTCCATCAACGTGTATCCGCCACCATGGTCGGCAATTTTTGTATTGAGTGAGCGGATGATTGCGGTGTTCTGCTGGAGTCGCTGCGACATCTTCGGCAGCAGTTCACTGATTTGAATACCAGGGACGTTTGTTTGAATCGCCCGATAAGGACCACCAGTTGCAGCACCAGGCTTCGGATCCCACGTTTCTAATTGACTTGCCCCACCTGCTAGCCAAAGCAAGATGACGCTCTTCTGCTGACGCTTCAATTCGCCAGCCAAAAGAGGAGAAGTTAACGCGTCAACCGCAGTCATGTCTGCCGCCGCACCTGCCGCACCCATCGCAACACCTCCAAGGAAGCCACGCCGTGACAGGCTATGTGCAGGAGACTCGCATCGTCTTTTGCTTGTTTGAGGTTGACTGCGTTGCATGTTTGTACCGCTGAGGTTTGTGGAGTTCCTGGATTCATACGTAGGCAGGGACTCGTCCCTGCATCTTCACTAATGATTAAATCGAAACTCAGGCGAGGCAAACAGTGTCCAGACGACTTGCTGAACCGCTGCTTCACGCTGTTCGGAGCGACTGCTTAGGTATTTCGTGAATTGTTGACGTTCTGCATCGGATGGGGAACGCGATAAGACGGAATTGTACGCCGCGTTGATGAGTTCTTCTTCAGTTTCAAGTTTCACTAATTGTCCCACCAATCGGTCGCCGGACGTTCTGAGAAATTCCCCTTCGAAACGACTGCTGTTACTGAAGAGAAGCGCCTCATCCGTGCCGACTTGAAAACCTTCATCTGGAATCGGAAAAAGATCCGCAAAGCCATCTGATCGTTTCTCAAGTTTACCGCGTTCCTCTTCCCAGTTCTCAGGTTTTTCGAGACCAGGAAGTGCATCACTATTTGACGC
>JAJDEL010000374.1 GCA_029259835.1 Planctomicrobium sp.
CGGACAAAGTGGTATTTTTCATGAGTGACATATACCGGGACTCACCGGTCATTTTCGATGAAAAAGGTTCTTCCTCGATGAGCAGCCAAGCCACACTCGACCATCCTCTTGACGTTTCCACGAGCGGTGACAACCTCAGCACCACAAATTCAACTGAGAATCAGGAGCCTCTTCAGGATGTGATTGATTTCGCTGGTCTACAAAATTTCCCAGATGTCTGGTGGATTACGAAGATCGAACTCGACACGGCCAGAAAAGATGTCCGCTGCCTAACCGAACAGACCCGCCTCGGAAAGAGAATTTTGGACATCTCGGTCGCAGTGACCCTCTTAGTGCTGCTCGCTCCCTTGATGGTCATTGTTGGCGTTTTTGTGAAGTTGACCTCACCAGGCCCGATGATTTTCAAGCAAACTCGCGTCGGACTCAACCTCCGCCGTCCAGGCAAAGATCGGCGTCAGGAGAACGGAGACCTTTCCGGTGACGAAGACCGCCGCCAGATTGATTCAGATCGCCGCACAGAGTTCGCTTATGGCCGGCACTTCACCTTGTATAAGTTCCGGACAATGCGAAACGATGCTGAAAAGGATGGTGCCAAGTTCGCCGTCAAAGGTGACTCACGCATCACCAGCATCGGCAAGATTCTTCGCAAAACCCGGCTCGACGAACTACCGCAACTGGTCAACGTCATTCGAGGAGAAATGTCCTTGGTTGGTCCACGTCCAGAGCGACCAGAATTCATGGTTGAACTCTCCGACCAAATCCCCTACTACCTCGACCGTCTCGGCTTGAAGCCAGGACTCACCGGCGTCGCGCAAATCATCAACGGCTACGACAACGAAATCGAAAGCTTCCGCCGCAAAGCCGCCTTCGACCTGCACTACCTCCAAAACTGCTCCGTCTGGAACGATTTCAAAATCCTCGTACGAACAATCAAAGTCGTCCTGAGCGGCAGCGGCGCTTTGTGAAAATAAAGGGCTGGTGAATCATGTTGAATGCTTTCTCTTCATCCTCATGCACAGAGGTAAACATTCTGTTACTTCACAATCCAACTTTCTCGATTTGTGGGGTACCAGGGGTAAACCGTTGGAGTTCAGAGACGTCCCGCCACCAACTCCGTTCACGTTGCAGTAGTTCCCGATGCTTTCGCCGGAGTTCCTCATAAACTTCGAACTCTTCAAGAGTCGCCCATCTGTTTTGCTCGGTGTACGTCGCCATGCCAACGTACAGTTGAGGGTATGGCCTCCAGGAGATCAAACCGTAGTCTGCTATTGTAGACGTGCGACGTCGTGCAGAAGACATCGGCCACGTTCGGAGGAAATCGTCGCGAGCATCCGGAGTCACCGCAACGACAGACATCAATGTACGCCCCTGTAACGTTGTTGAATATCGCTCAGTGCAATAGCGTTCCCACACAGGGCAACGCTCCTGTGACCACAAGTCACCACCTACCGACGTCATTCTAAAACAGACCCCGGTATCATTGAGATTGGTTTCAAGGACACCTTCTTTGCATAGCTGGCGCAAACGGCAATGCAACTGCTGGTCGCTGAAGTTGTGCGAATAGCCGAGATTCCACTGCGCAGAAAAAATGTCGCTGTACAACAGGCGAACTGGAACGTTCCATCTAAAGAGAACGTCCAGCAGGATCAAGTCCTCCTCGGCACTCCAGTTGTGTTCGAGCGGAAGGGCAGCTTCTGATTCATGGTAAACACTTTGTTTTCATTTCGGGGGCATACCAAAACATCCTGTTGGCTAGCGACCGCATGCCCATCCTGAACGAAAGAACTTTCGGAACCACTCTCGTTATGTGGTGTTTACGTAACGAGCCAGACCCCAAACACGACAATCGCAGCAGTGGTCATCGTCTGGATTTGTACCGCGAATCTTCTCAGCAATATCAGTGACGCGATCGAGGTCATTAATCAATCCAAAACGATTAATATCGGCAGCTGAGAAGATCGATGGATGCTCGCCGCAATTGGTCAGGACGCTAATTGAATCGTAACCGTCAAGTATGTCATACCCACAAAATGTAAATCCGTCCAATGGTGATACATTAGCAGTTGGTTGTTCGGTTAAGGCAAGAATGTTGTGCCGTGACGAATCGTATTTGACTCGACGTTTCAGGTAATTGTAGTTATAGAAGAAGAATGCACGGAAGTCGGCGTGGATATTGTACTTCCAATCGTCATCCACCAATTCGTCTATCAAGGATGGGCAGAGCATTGTGTCAACGGATACGATTTCGTCTATGTGTATGAAGCCGGACCTGTCGATGTATCGCAGCCATGAGTCGCCGGACCGTGCATCGAATTTTTGGCAGGCTGCAAAAATCGGAGACATAACGACCGATGCCACTCTGCAAATAATTTGAGAAAATCGTTTTTGTGTAACAACATCCATATTCTGCATGTCATCTTCACTTCTTGTCAACGAAGCAGGAGCTGGGTAATCAATCTGGCATCGATTCTTAGCGAGACGACTTCCCCCGTGACATTTTCGGATCGGGCAAAAATGATTAAGATACGCAGTCTCAATTTCCTTAAAATTCACAACGATAGAACTCGACAGCACGATGATCGTTCGCACACATAAATCCTCAGATGGAACAGTTAGCCGGGCGGTCTATTCGGACTGTGAGCGGTATCGGTATCTGCTGACTCGACGCTGGGAAGGTAAGGGTGACAACCGAGCGGTTTTCATTGGATTGAATCCGTCGACGGCGACGGAATTGCAAAACGATCCGACGGTGGCACGGTGCATCAATTATGCAAAGGCGTGGGGACACGACTCCATGACAATGCTCAATGCGTATGCGTTTCGGTCAACCGATCCCAAAGGTCTCAAGTCGATTGACGATCCTGTCGGACCGGCGAATGATCGATACATCTCACAACAAACTCTAGCAGCGAGCCGCATTGTTCTCTGCTGGGGAACACACGCAGTCTACCTCGAACGCGGCGAAGATCTCTTCACAAAACTCCAGTCCTGGGACCGCGACTTATTCTGCCTCAAGGTGACAAAACATGGTCACCCTTCGCATCCGTTGTACCTGAAAAAAGACCTGCTTCCGATTCCATTTTTGGATGAGTCACTTCAAGACAAGTGATCGTCGCTAACGGCAAAACCTGCCGCTACTAGATCACTGCTGGTTTGAGAACAACAATCAAGTGCCGTCTTCGCAGGAAATTTTCCTGCGAATCGACTTCTCTTATGACCAGCCTTCGAAAACATGGCGAGCCAGGCAACGCGGGCAAAACACTGAAACGCGAGGTTCTTCTCGCGTGAAAAGCCTCCAGTACCGATAAAGATAAAGCTCCGGGGAGATTCTCTGTTGCGGGCTTACCATCTTCGGACCTTGGATAATCATGTCGTAAATAATGCATCAACGAAATCGTCCGTCCCAAGATTTAGAAACAGGAACGCCGGGCAAAGTCCGCAATTCGTCGAACGTCGAGTTTGAACAATTCGTTTCGTTCGTCGAGTCGACTACTCAACAAACATTGATATCCCAGTTCGATTCCATTGCAGAGAGATATCCGGAATCACCCTCAATTTGTGGTGCAGATCAATCTCTGACATTCCAGGAGTTACAAGCCAGAGTGAACTCTCTGGCGGCGCGAATTGCTGATCGAAACCTGAATAGAAAACAACCGATTGCTGTTTGCGTTCCACAAGGGATCGACTTTGTTGTGTCAATTCTCGCAGCCATGAAGGCAGGGCACTTCTGGACTCCTCTCGACCCAGCGATTGCCGCCGCGCGGAATCAACATATCCTCAGCGATTCTGATGCAAGCCTTGTTTTAGTCAACGAGGAATCCCTCGCAACTACTAATCTGTCTATTGATAGAAAAAACGAAACGCTTTCAATCGAAGAAACGGTAGAAGCTCGCTCCTCGAAATCCGCACCATCTCTACCGATGCAAGAAACGAATGATATTGCGTTCATCTTGTATACTTCTGGTTCGACAGGCAAGCCGAAGGGAGTGATTCACACTCACCGCAGTTTTCTTCACAACGTCAAAAGGCATTCAGAGTCGTTTCAGTTCACCTCGCATGATCGAGCAACGCTGCTCTACTCCTGCACTGTTTATGGTGGGGTCCGAGACATTTTCAATGCGTTACTCAACGGAGCCTCGCTGCACCACTACTCACTCAATCAAAGAGGACTGACCGACCTCGCCGACTGGCTTGTGGAATCGAAGATCACGATTTATTGCAGTGTGGCAACAGTTTTTCGGCAACTGGTCGCAACGCATCAGGATCGAAAATTTTCCAACATTCGGCTGATCAAACTTGGTGGTGAAGTTGTTCGCCGGACAGACTTTGAAGCCTTTCAAAAAGCATTCTCTGCTCGCTGCCAACTTTCGTGTGGTCTGGCATCAACCGAAGTCGGCGCCGTTCGGCAGTTTTTCCTCAAGACAAATTCCGTTGTCGAGAAGAGTCGCGTTTCATGCGGGTATGAAATTTCTGACATGGAAGTTCTGATCCTCGATGAAAATGGAAATCAATGCCCGGTTGGTCAAAGCGGCGAAATTGCGATCCGGAGCCGTTACATCGCCAGTGGGTATTGGCGTCGTCCCGACTTGACCGACGCAGCGTTCTCAGTTGATCCACAAGATCCGTTGCTTCGCACTTTCCGAATGGGTGATCTGGGAAAAATCGAGGCGGACGGAGAGTTGATCCACCTTGGCCGTCGTGATCGTCAAGTCAAAATTCATGGCAACCGGGTTGAGCTTCCAGAAATCGAAGTCGCGCTGATCGGGCACCCTTCAATTCAAGATGCTCTGGTCAAAACCTGGGTCGATGCTCGCAGCCATACCAGATTGGTCGCCTACATCACCTCGACCGATAGACACCTCGATAGTGACGAGGAGTCTCTACGAGCCTATCTCTGTGAACGCCTGCCGGGGTACATGATTCCATCCCGGTTCGTACTGCTTGACTCCAT
>JAJDEL010000375.1 GCA_029259835.1 Planctomicrobium sp.
AAGCGGACCCGTCAAGTCGCTCAGGACTTGGGTGATCAATTCACGAAGTGCATCTCCCTGAACATGTTTCAAATGATAAACTTCGATCTGAGGTGCGGTTTCGTCACTGAGTTTCTCGATTTCACGAATGATACGAGTCAGTTCAGCAATGTCAGGATCACGACCTCGCAGAATTAACAGATCAAGATCAGGCAATGCTTCGACGCTGACATCCGATGAAGGACGCTTGAGGAGAGCTTCTCCCGGCTGATTTCCCTGTCCGGCTGGTACAGCAGACTCACCACCTGTCGCTGCTGCATCTTGAAAGAAAGCTGTTTGCTGGATGTGGCTACTCCCGAGCGAGAACTGGCTTTGCTCGTTCAGCAAAGTTGTATTCCCTTTTGAGGACTCTCGCCACACGCGAATTGCCTGTTGCAGAACTTCCGGATTCACTTTTTGCAGCGGTACAAATCGAAAAGCTTCATCCGCGTCGCGACCTTGTGATTCGTCCAGTTTCTGTACAAGAACTGCGACTTGCTGAGAGAGAGAACCTGGACCATCCAGAAGACAGGCGTTGGTGCGATTATCAAACTGAAGGAGAACCGTCCCGATATTTTGTTGCGAATACGTGAAACGCTGATCACTGATTTTCGTAAGGTTCTCTCCGAGGAGCAAAGTCAATGCGCGTTGACATTGTGCAACGGAGATATTCCGTAGCTGATATTGAGTTGGAAGAGCAGCTTGAGATGAGACGCGACTTGATGCTGTGCCAGCCTGATTCTTCTTATTTGGGAAGAGTGGCAGTGGCTGATCGGAGTAAGTACGGAAGGCAGATCGTTGCGGAAACGAGGACTCTGTTGAATTCGATGGTCTCTGCGACGTCACGTCCGATTGAAAAGGTGGCTGTTTAGTTGGCCTATTTACTGGGACGGTTGATCTCTCAGATTGATCGATAATTTGCTGAACCAAGTGCTGATGAGCTTTAGAAGCGACGACGATCATCCGTCCGTGGTTGGCATCAACAGAGATTCTCCCGGAATCTCCCAGGAATTGCTTCACAGTTGCAGCGCACTCCTGAATTTCGTTCAACGAGCATGTGTAAGAACGCAAGATCGTTGGTTCTTTGAGGGCAGCAATCGACTGAGGCTCCGCCTGATTGAGTTGCTTCACTAACTGAGTCGCTAACTGATGCACTTCATCCGAACCGGAGATCAGCAATTCCCGCTGCTGGTCGTCTGCTACAATTCTCGCAGTGCGCGCATTCTCACCCAGCAGATCAGTCAACATACGCCGCGCTTCACTCGGCTGGACTCGTTCCAGTGTATAAACCTTGAACGAAATCGAATCGGGCTGCGCGCGCAAGCTTGTAATCGTCGCTGGATTGACGATCATCAAAATCGCCAGCACAACAGAAAGTAACTTCCTAAACATTATTTGGTGTCGAACTCTGGGGACAGCCATCTCAAACTTTGGTTTGCCGGATGTTCACGCTGATTCACATGCCTTTTGGCATGTTGGGGCTCGGATTTACTTTCCAAAATTGTTTAAACTACATCAGCAAATCGTATTTGAAAATATTTGCAGGTTGAGAAAATGTATGTTCTAAATCTGGGGCCTTTCCTAAATCATCGACTTAGCGGAAGATTCGGCTTGAAGAGATTGTAGAAGATTTACCGCCTCTTCAAATAATCCTTGCTGGTGGTATCATTTTTTCTGAAATTCTATTCATGAAACCCCTCACTAAAGTCAATGTCACCTTGATACGAGCCAGTAACAATCTTGATTAAGACCCATCCGCTTCAGGCACAAACGGACGAAAGGGACCGGGACGAGGGGAACCAGCGAGTTCAAGTACCGCGTCACACCTCCATCCTCCCTCATCGGTCGGCGGTGCGCCTTGCTTATTTAAGTTCACACAGTCCACAGAGATGAAGTGGAGACGTCTGCGAGGTCACCCCACGTCATCGAAAAGATCGTTCCTTCAAAGACAGGAATCCTGTAGGAAATCAACGCCGCCTGAAACAATTTCACGAGTACGCAACAATTGACAATGACTCACCCCTTCTTAGTTTCCTGCCTTCAAACGCGCAGGTATGACTTCTGCGATTTTGTTTAGGTACAAACGGCGGATGGCGTCGTAGCCGCGGTTGTTTGGGTCTTCGAGGTTGTCGAAGTACCAGTAGTAAGGATCACCTGTTCGGTAGGTACTCTTCCAGAATTTCTTGCAGTGAATGCCATGTCCTAAAAACGTGGAATGCAGATCGACCAGATGCACGTTCTCTCTTGTGTGACATGTCTGTTCGATGATTTGATTGTAGCGAGCCAGTACTTGTAAGCCTTCATTCCAACGTGGGAGTCCGGCGTTCAAGGTATCTCCTTTTCCATCGGTCGGGTCGTAGATATTCCCCAAAAACATCTCACAACCACAGGGGAATTTCCCCTCGACATTGTCCAGAATCACATTCAGTCGCTTCTCGAAACTTTCGAACCACGGTTCCGCTTCCGCAACTGTCGCCCCGTACATGGCCCCTTCGCGAGGTGGGGTGCGACCGTAGTTGTGAATCACATCGTTCCCACCTGTTGTGATCACGACAATTCCGAAAAGGCCTTCCGATTGAGCCTCCAACTTCGGTAGAGAGAACTCGAGTAATTCAATAGATGTTGTCCCGGACAAAGATCGATTTTCACTCTCGATATTCGGAAGCACTTGTGAAAGGGTAATCCCGTGCATATCGGTAAATTCATCGTCAGGATTATTGAGAAGCCGAGCGAAATAGGATTTCCCTGGACTGGCACCAAAACCACTGGTGATGCTGTCTCCCAAACCAAGCAAGAGGACTTTCCGGTCACTCCAGATCTCACTAAACAATGCGGCATCAACCACCGGTCCCGCTGGACCGGAGCCCATTTCGTGGTTGTGCCAGAAATGAACATAAAATAGGACGCCGCAAATCAGAACAACCCCAAATGCGACCAGAAGTTTTAATCGTTTCCAGAAACGTTTACGTTTCGGAAGTTCTTCATCTGAACCAGCCATTTTGGATTCCCTTTTATCATCGACTTTTCTTCACACGCTGGAAATCAATCACCTCTCTTACGCTCAAGAATGTCGTTGTGTTGGAAGATCGTATTCCAGTTCTTCAAGGGCTTGTCAAATCCGCACTTCCTTTCACACACAACAAGATCAAGGAACTCTTACGAACAGTGAAATGAAATCACGACAGCCTGGAGAACGCACAATCGGAGTGTGCATATGCATTACGAAGTAAATTTAATCGCGCGAGGGTGGTGGCAAAACATCAGGGAATGACCCTCGTCCGAACATAATCTTGCGTGCGAAGACTCGCCCGATGTGAGAATCGAGTCCGCTCCAACCGATGTTGATGAGCGACCGTGAACGGCAACAATCGAGACACTGCCGGAGCAACAGTCGCTTCCAAAACCGTCTTCGATATCGATTGCCGTTGTATTGCTTTAACACGGTAAGGCGTTCTGTTTTCAGGTACTCGTCGATAATGCTCGCGGCTGCAGTAGACAGTCTCAAGCAGGGGTCAAGCCCTCCGGCAGTCAAGGGTGAAACTGCCCCAGCTGCATCGCCAGCAAGGAGTCCGTGTTGATTGATAATTCGCGGTAACAATCCTCCGACAGGGATCCGTCCTCCGCGTTGTTCGATTTGACTCTCGGGGGTAAAATCGATGTTTTTCATTGCCCAGTTTTCAAATTCTTGCAGTGCGACTTTTGGATCAAATCGGGCCGCATGCCCTCCGACACCAACGTGAACCTCTTCACCATCGTCAACGACCCAGGCGATGTACCCTGGTGCCAGAACTGGATCAATCAGACAGTGAAATCGCGGAAGATCATCTTGTGAGTTGTGCTTTTCATAGACTCGTTCCAGGCCAACAATCCAGTGGGAGTTCTCACTCAGTTTCAATTCTT
>JAJDEL010000376.1 GCA_029259835.1 Planctomicrobium sp.
TCCCAATTGACAAAATGGTGAAAGATATCCTCTCGTCAAGCGGTGGTACTTTCACGACTCCGCAAACCAATTTTTATGAGATCGAGAGAGATCAACTAAAAGTTGCCGAGAACGTTGCTCAAATCTTCATGGGTATGAGAATTCAGTGTGCTCAGTGTCACAATCACCCATTTGATCGTTGGACACAGAACGACTACTACAATTTTGCCGGCTTCTTCTCTCAGGTTGGACGTAAACGTGGTGAAGACTACCGCGAGCAGATTATCTTCAACCGTGGTGGCGGAGAAGTCGTTCATCCGGTGACCAAGAAAAATTCCATCCCAATCTTTCTCGGTGGGGCGACACCTGACACGAAAGGGAAAGATCGACGAGTCGTTGTTGCGAATTGGCTGGCATCACCTGAAAATCCATTCTTCGCCAAGAATTTCTCGAATCGTATTTGGCATCACTTCTTCGGAATTGGAATCGTTGAGCCAATCGATGATGTTCGAATTTCAAATCCGCCAAGTAACCCTGATCTCCTCGAAGCACTCGCAAAGAAACTAACGACAGACAACTACGATATGCGGAAACTGATTCGAGACATCTGCACTTCTAAAACTTACCAACGTTCTACTCGACGAAACGAAAGCAATGCCAGCGACGAGAGCAACTTTGCTCATCAAAGTATCCGTCGTATCAAGGCGGAATCAATGCTGGACATCATCAGTTTTGTGACTGGTACCAAAGATGATTTCGCGAAACTTCCCGTCGGTGCGCGTGCCGTACAGATTGCAGACGGAACAACTTCCACATACTTCCTGACGACTTTTGGTCGGGCAAAGCGTGAAACTGCCTGCTCCTGTGAAGTCAAAATGGAACCAACACTTTCGCAGGCTCTCCATTTAATGAATGGAGATACGGTGAACACGAAAATGAAGCAAGGTGGTCTTGTCAAAAAACACCTTGCTGAAAAACTGACTCCTGCACAAATCGTCGAACGATTTTATATTGAAACTGTTTCGCGAAAACCAACTCCACAAGAACTCGAAGCCCTCGCGCCATTATACGCCGAAGGTACAAACGTTGAACAAGGACTCGAAGATGCCTTTTGGGCGCTCCTCAACTCACGAGAGTTTCTGTTCAACCATTAAACTTCCCTGCCAAATTCGGAAGTCGTGCCTGATCCAAAGGCACGACTCAGTTTTGAATTTTTCAACCTTCCAATTGAGATCGTCGCCATGCAACGTCTCCCCCTCCTGATTTTGACTTTCGCTCTCGTTTCGAGTCCCTTGTTTGCTGAAGACGCAAAGAAGGCTGCTGATGATAAGAAAAAAGAAGAGAAAGTCACGTTCGATGACCACGTACTTCCGATCTTTCGTGCGCGATGTGGATCTTGCCATAACGCAAATGATCGCCGCGGAGGACTCGTTCTCGATCAGTATGGCGCGATGATGGAAGGTGGTTCGTCCGGTGAAGTGATCGAGCCAGGAGATGCCGGACTGAGTTACCTATGGTCACTAGTCAATCATGAAGACACGCCAAAAATGCCTCCCAAGGCTGACAAACTTCCTGAACAAGAACTAGCAGTCATTCGCAAATGGATCGATTTGGGTGCCCTCCAAAACGCAGGAAGCGTCGCCAACATCAAGAAGAAACCATCGCTTGCGAAGATCGAAGTCAGTACTGCACGACCAGCAGACATCGCAATGCCGCAGGCGTACCTCGGCGAACCAGTACACGTTCTCTCTTCCAAGAATGCAGTCACTGCGCTGACAACAAGTCCCTGGGCGCCAATCACAGCCGTCTCCGGGCACCAGCAAATTGCGCTGTATCATTCGCAAACTCTCGAACCACTGGGAACTCTTCCGTTCCCGGAAGGACAGCCTCGCATCCTGAAGTTCAGCAGAAATGGTTCACTCCTGCTTGCTGGCGGAGGTCGTGGCGGACAACTCGGGAAGGTCGTCGTTTACGATGTCAAAACAGGCGAGCGAAAAGTCGAAGTCGGCAATGAATACGATCAAGTTCTTGCTGCTGACATCAGTTCTGACCAAAGCCTTGTTGCTCTTGGTGGACCAAAGAAAATGCTTCGAGTTTACTCAACAGCAACAGGCGAACTCGTCTACGAAGTCAAAAAGCATACCGACTGGATCACTTCTCTTGAATTCAGCCCAGATGGCGTCTTACTCGCCACGGGCGACCGCAGTAATGGATTGATTGTCTGGGAAGCCGACGCAGGTAAGATCTTCTTCGAACTCAAAGGCCACAAAGGTACGATCACGGACATCAGTTGGCGACCAGACAGCAATGTTGTCGCCTCATCGTGTGAAGATGGTACCGTGAAACTCTGGGAAATGACAAACGGTGGAAACATCAAGTCCTGGGGTGCTCATGGTGGTGGTGTTTCTGCAATGGACTACACGCGTGAAGGTAACATTGTCACGATCGGTCGGGATAAAGTCGCTCGACTCTGGAAAGGCGATGGTGCCAAGCTTAAGGACTTCGGAGGCTTTACAGACATCGGAATGGCAGTTGCTTACGACGCTGAAACAAAACGTGTCTTTGGGGGCGATTGGACCGGAATGATCCAAGTCTTCAACAGTGTTGACGGAGCAAAAGTCGGAGAAATCAACACGAATCCACCAACAATTGCAATGACGTTGGCAGTCTTTGAACCACAACTGCAACAAGCCCAGGTCACCCATGCCGCGAAAGCAAAGGTCCTTGCTGACTTGAACAAGAAAATCGCGGATCGAAAGGTCCTCGCCGATCAGGCTCTGGCAGCAACGGCAGTCGCGACTACAAAAGCAGCACAAACAAGCGCACAGAAGAAAGCTGCTGAAGTTGATGTCACCGCGAAGAAAACAGCAGCAACTCAATCAGTTCAGGTCAGTGCCGCAGCAAAGACCGCCGCAGACCAGGCAGCAGTCGCGTTACAAAAAACTCAACAACTGGCGGCTGTTGCGAAAACGAAATTTGACCAACAAGCGGCCAAAGTGAATCAAGTCAAAGCCGCTTTGAAAGCCTCCGCAGAAGGTGTCGCCAAGGCAACACAAACGCATCAATTGCAATTGGAAGCCGCCAAGCCAACACCTGATGAACAAGCCGTTCTCGCGACCAACCCTGCCGTGAAAGCCGCAGTGCAAAGGCGAATCGACGTAGCGAAATCTGCAGAAGCAGCGCTCACTGTCTTGAAACTGACATACGCACAGAGCAACGCTCAACTCCCTGAAGTTGAAAAGACCCTGGCAACCGTCAATCAAACCTTCCAGACGACAAACAATACTGCGACCGCCGCTGCCACAAAGTCAAAGCAATTGGCAGCCGCTTATGTCGCTGCGACTCAAAAGCAAACCGCCGCGCAGCAAGCGTTGAACACGTCAAACGCGAATCTGGTCAAGCTCGTTGCAGCTGAGAAGATCACTGTTGCTGACTTGGCAGCCAAGAAAGCAAATTCAGACAAGCTCGTTGCCGCTGCAAAACCAACACCGGATGAGACCAAGGCAGTTGCAGCAGCACAAGCAGAGGCAACAGCCTCTCAAGCAGCACTGAACTCGCTTCAAGATCGTGTCAATCGCATCAAAGCATTCCAGGCACAAGTTGCTTCAGCAACCGCGAAAACTGAGTAGTCATCGATCAGAAATTGATCGACACAGCAACGCTCATTGTGAAACAGGGCAAACAGTTCGAGGTCGTGGCAACGAATCGCCTGAACGATTCCATTGACACGTCGCCAGCAATCGATGGGGATTCGCTGTACTTACGAGGTGAGAAATCACTGTACTGTAACAGAAGGCTGATGGACGCAGAGAGTCATTAGTCGGCGGCGTGTTTCACTTTCCCTTCGAGACTTTGCTTGTCCATCAAAAGTCGGTAGTGTCGTTGGATAACGATTTTCCATTGCTGCAAATTCGTGAGCCATCCCATGAAAGAATCACTCTTTTGCCTGCTGTGCTATCTTGCATTTGTTTCTGTTGGCTTCACATCTGAGCCTGATCAAGAAACGTTAAGGAACTGGCACCACTGGCGCGGTCCGCTTGCCACCGGAGAAGCACCTCTTGGGTCTCCACCTCTTCAGTGGAGTTCCAACCAGAACATCGCCTGGAAAGTTGATCTCCCAGGGCACGGAACCTCGACTCCGATCATCTGGGGCGACAAGCTATTCGTACTCACTTCCATCGATACCGGTCGCGTTGACCCTTCCCTTCCGAAACCACAAGATCAACCGAAGCGTCCTTTCGGAATCACTTTTCCCAATACAACTTACGAATTGATCGTGATTTGCCTCGACCGGAATACCGGCAAGGAACTCTGGCGAAAAGTCGCGACTGAAAAAATTCCCCACGAAGGTCATCACAAAGACAACGACTTTGCATCAGCGTCTCCAACAACCGATGGCAAAAGACTTTACTGCTGGTTCGGATCTCAAGGATTGTATTGCTACGACTTAAGCGGAAACTTGCTCTGGAAAAAAGACCTCGGCCCAGTGAACACGCGTCGCAGCTTTGGCGAAGGCTGCTCACCTGTGATTCACGATGGTCGATTGATCATCAATCGCGATCAGGAAGGTCAGTCGTATATTGTCGTTCTGGATGCTGCGGATGGCAGTAAAATTTGGCGACAGAATCGCGACGAACTGAGCACCTGGAACACTCCACTCGTGGTCCAGGCGGCAGGCAAGACGCAAGTGATCGTGAATGCAACATACCGCGCACGCAGCTACGATCTTGAAGACGGAGATCTCCTCTGGGAATGTGGCGGTCAAGTGACCAACGTCATCCCCTGCCCGGTGACTGATGGAGAGCGAGTCATTTGCATGAGTGGATATCGCGGAAGCTTCGCCGCTGCGATTCCGCTTGATGCCACAGGAGACGTAACCGACAGCGAAAAAATTGCCTGGTCACTAGAGCAAGGAACTCCTTACGTCCCCTCCCCTGCCCTCGTCGACGGCCTGCTTTATTTTACTCAATCCAATAACGCAATCCTGAGTTGCGTTGATGCGGCAACGGGCGAAGTCTATATAGAACGAACTCGAATGCCTGGTTTGCGAGCGATTTATTCCTCGCCGGTTGCTGCGAACGGGCACCTCTACTTCACTGGTCGCGACGGGACAACGCTCGTTGTGAAACAGGGCAAACAATTCGAGGTCGTAGCAACGAATCGCCTGAACGATTCGATTGACACTTCGCCAGCAATCGTCGGAGATTCGCTGTACTTACGAAGCAAGAAATCGCTGTATTGCATCAGAACTGAGTGATTCAAGTAAAGGGCCGGATCCACCAGTCCTTTACTTCACTTTCTACCTACAACGACCAGCCGGTCCTTGGTTCTCTGCCGAGGAATTGATTTGCGTCCGGGACGTTTGTGATCTTGAGATTTTCTGCGTCCCACACAATCTTCTGACCGGCTCGGAATGCGACATTCCCGAGGTGATTCGCTTCGGTGAGCGGACCGGCATAACTGAAGGGACTGCCTGTCTCGCCACCTTCTTTACAGGCGATTAACCACTCCTGGTGATGTCCTGGCGAATTCGGAATGAACTGCTCAGGTGGTGTGAAATCTTTGAATTTCTCTTCTGGCAGCAAAACGTGCTTGCCATAGTCGGAGAGAAGCATTCCATCGTCACCAATGAAGAGAACGGCACTCCTCCATTGCGGGATACCGCCGCGCTTCCAAATGTCAGGCTTATTTTCTCCCTGATGCCAAGTCAGCGAGCAAGCAGGCATTTCTCCACGCGCCGCGTATTCATACTTGGCAGCCATACTCGCCGGAGCAATTTCAGGATGCGGCTTCGGTCCGAATGCTTCAATTGTTTTTGGGGCATCAAGTTTTAATGCCCAGAATGGAAGATCATTCCAGTGTGAGCCAAGATCAGACATCGTCCCGTTTCCGAAATCCCACCAGCGATACCATTTCGGTCCCGGGAAGTAGACATCGTGGTACGGCCTCATTGGAGCTGGACCAATCCAGAGATTCCAGTCGATGTACTTCGGCGGCGACATCCCTTTTGCAGGTCGGTCGGCAACGTATACACGATCCTTGTTCCGTTTCGAAGCTTCCTCGCTCTGCAAACCCCATGCTCGATCGACCCACACATGAGCCTCACGAACCGGACCAATTGCGCCGGACTGAATTAACTCGACCACTCGGCGGTAGTTGGGCATCCCGTGAATTTGCGTTCCCATCTGAGTGACAACACCCGCTCGCGCGGCTTCTTCCTGAATCAGACGCGACTCATATACGTTATGCGTGAGTGGCTTTTCGCAGTAAACGTGCTTTTTCATTTTCAACGCTGGCATCGTAGCAAATGCATGTGTGTGCTCAGGTGTACTAACGACAACTGCATCAATGTCGTCTGTGTTGTCCTCGTACAGCTTACGGAAATCGACGTACGTTCGGGCCTGAGGAAAAAGCTTCGAAGCGATTCCCAGATTCTGCTTATTGACATCACACAGCGCGACCACATTCACACCAACGTGCGACTGACGCGTTATGGTTTTCAAATTAGACCCGCCACGACCACCGACTCCGATGAATGCAAGATTCAGCTTTTCGTTCGGAGACTTCGCTCTTAACAAAGACGGAGTTGCGAGCGTCGTAGCCGCAGCAACGGTTGAAGCCTGGAGAAAGTCTCGGCGATTGATCGATTGATTCGACATGAAAAGATCCGTCAGTCAATAAGTCAGAAATGTAAAATCAGAACGGTGCCAGTATAGCCTTTCCGGGACACAAGAGATAAGCCAGCGGCAAAATTTCAACGTGCCGTCCTCGCCAACGAGCTATTTTGACGCAATCTCTCGGACCCACATATTTCGGAAGTCGACTGTGTCACCGTGGTGTTGTAGTGCGATGGGACCAGACTTTGGCAGTCCAGGGAGGTGGGCGGTGTTGATCACTTTTTCACCATTTAAAACGACAGACATTTCCTCACCAACGATCCTCACCAGAAATGCATTCCATTCTCCGAACGGGCGATCCGCGTTGCGAATCGGAATGCAGGCACGTCGTGTCTCCTGCGGCATTTTTTTGTTCGTACGGTAGCCATTGATTTCTCCAGAGCCAAGCACCTGACTCCAGATGTTCGCCTGACACTTCACATCGCCGCGAAAGTAGAGACCGCTGTCCCCGGCATCCGGATGCGGTCGCGTAACACGTTTGCCATCCTCACCCATCAGAAAATCGCCGTTGTAAAGCACAATCGGGTGCGGTTTAAGAGTCGGCTTCGCTGGCAATCGCCACTCGACGTACAGCTCGAAATCCCCAAACGAGTCTTTCGTCCAGAGTGAACGTTCGTGGTGTGTGCCCAGGGACTGCCCATCGTAATGAATGAACCCGTTCTTCGATTCCCAATGCCCTAGGTGATTCTCTTTCACATCCCATTTCGAGAGCGAACTTCCATCGTACAACGGAGTGAATCCGGCTTCCTTGAGAGCGGTCGCCGTTCTTTTCCCAGGGAATGCTCTTTCTTGAGCTTCAAGAGCCGAGAAGGAAATGGACACCATGGCAATGGTTGTCAGAAGAGTTACAGCGTTCATAGTTCTTTCACATATTGGAGAATGAGTGCAAGACATTTTTAGCAGATCAACTCCAAATTTGGGACTGAACGAGACAATCTGAGAAAGTCATCAAGAAGCTAGAATCTGGACGGCTGCAAGTTCAAGAATGACTGAAATCAATCCGCCTATTTCTTAGAGACTTCAAGCCCATCAATGAACCTTAGAAACTTCACTTCCAGCCAGGGGAGATCCTTTCCAAATTCTGCTTGGAAGTCTGCAACCCGTTCTTCGGCAGAGTACTTTTCATCGAGCGCATCTCGTTGTGCCACACGTTTCAGAAAGCGCGCGTAGGCGGACGGATATTCTTCGGCAAGAAAGTAAGTGATCGCCCACGCCTGCGAGTAGGCGTTGAGAACGTTTCCCCGAAAGAACTTCTCGTCATCAGCAATGAAGTCTGCGATTGTCTCCTTGCGAGCGGCTTTGCTGTACGCCTGAAATCGAGTGAGACGAGATTCATTGATCGTTGAACTCTTGTCACTGCGAGTGAGATTCATGTCGCCGCTTGCTTCGAGCATCGTTGCCAATCCTTCCACAATCCAACGAGGATTCTGCCCAATTCGAGAATGCAGCCCTTTGTTGAATGCGAGCTGATGGATCCCTTCATGGATCAAAGTCGAAGCTGTCTGTGGAGGCAGAGAAATCGACTTAGGTTGACTTGCGGACCGATAGCGAGTGCCCGAACCTGAGCGAGTAGCCGAGTGGAACCGAGTGTCCAGCGCAGCGCGGTCACGTTCTGATTCAAAGAGTGCAACGCGATTGGAGTGAGGATGGTAATACCCTTTCAGCAAAGAGCCTCCGTTGATCTCATCGCCGCGCGCATATTTTTGAAAGTCCCCTTGGTTTGAAAAAATGAGCACAACAAGTGGATACTCCATCCGGTCAACTGGTAGCCTGCGGACCGATGTGTACTGTGAGAAGGATCGCGACATTCTATCAACGAGATCCGCATAAGCTTTCGTACGGTCAGGTGGACCGGCGACGACAAATGATCCACGAATGATCACCTCAAATGATTTGCTGAATTCCGATTTCAGTTGAGTACGCAAATCAAGTTGAGATTGGACGCGAAAAGTATCTGGGTGCTTTCGGAATGTTGTCACTTCATCGAAGAGGACATTAGCATAAGAGCCGTCTTCACTTGCCAACCAGCAAATTTGCTTGTTGTGAGCGACTGGTTTTCCAACGTAAGAGCCTCGCGGGGTAATTAATTCCACTTGCGACTGTGCATGTGCGCTTTGAGGAATTCTCAAAGTGACTGCAATCAGAAAGAGTGCCAGTTTTAGATAGAATCGCATCGCCTACTCAGTGACAGGTCAATTGCTGAAGTTCGATGAGCAATTCTAGTTCGTTTTCCTCAGCATGACCGAGCACACCCACCGTCATTGAAAATTCGTTCTAATGATTCTGACGATCATGTGCGTTATACTGGCGGGATCATGATCCGACACCATCACCTCTTGATTGCAATGCTTCTTCTGCTGTTTGCAGTACAAGGAGAACGTCGAGCGTATTGTGATGACCGAGCGGATACCGATCTCTTGATTCAGCAACTTCGTTCTCCAGAACGGGCAAAGCGGATTGCGGCCCAACGTAAACTCATCGATCTTGGCGAAGCCGTTCTTCCACGTTTCAAAAATGTGAACAACTCAAAGCCGACGTTGGCGTTTCACTTGCAGCAAATTGAAGAGAAAATCCGACTGCGGCTTGCGATGCGTTCTCTCAGCGGAACGCTGATCACGATACAGCATCAGGAGCCTGCCAGACTGGAGCCATTGACGAAGTCGCTCTCGGACCAAGCAGGCATGAGTGTCAGTGTTGAAACGCAACTTGGAAATTTGCCAGTGCAAATCGATCTCAAGGACCAACCGTTCTGGAAAGCAATTGACACATTGAGCGAGAAGGCGGATGTGGGTTGGAGAAGAGATCGCTCAGGCATCACGTTTTCAGCTCAGGCACTCCTGAAACATGGCGCAACCGATTATCCAAAGTGTTTACGAGTCGCTGCGATTCACCAAGTTCCTCGGAAAATCTTCCGACGCCGTTCGCGGCAGAATCTTGTGCGTATTTCATTTCGAGTCGATGTGGAACCGGCTATCGTTCCATACTTCCTCACTGTTCGAGATCAACAATTCGAGTTACGGAGCAGCGACAACCAGATACTGTCGCCATTCAATCCAGATGCAGTTCGGGAGATTCCACTCGTCGCACAGCCCTGGTTTGAATTCGCTGTCGATTTCCATTCGGAATCTGCAATCACTGCGGATGATTTCGGACTCGACGGCGAAGTGGAACTGTTCTGTGCTGCACGCACAACGGAAATTGAAGTTCCTCTGCAAGATAAAAAACAGGCAGACGCGCGTGTGCAATTTGTCTCCCAAGTGGAGAATGCTACGGAACAAAGAGTTGTCGTTGACATCTTGCTCCCGGAAAGAGTTGAACAGTTCGATTCACACCGTCTCGCACTGCTGCATCGGGATGCGGCATTACTCTTAGAAAATCAGCGAGTACCGCCTCAGCAGATGCGAATCATTGAGATCGATGGTCAAAAACATCGTGTGGAATATATTTTCCAGGAGAGTGGTAAGCAGTCAGGTCAAGCGAAATTCGTTTACAGTTATCCCGATCTCTTCACCTCGTTGCCTGTCAGCTTCAAAATTCGAGGCATTGAGTCTTCAGAATAAAAACAAATCGTATCAAACTTCTTCGTGCTCTTCGTTGTTATTCATCTTCTCTCAGGTGAGTCGCGACGCACCCTACTTTGCTTGAGTGCTATTGCCCGGAGTCAGCAGTTGATCTCCAGAATCACTTTCAGTTGATCCTTCTGCTGCGCAGCTTCGAATGCATCGATGGCGCTTTCGATTGAAAAACGTGACGTAATCAGACTCGTCACGTCAATTTCTTTGAGAGTAAGCGATTCAATCGCTGTTTTGAATGGTCCGCAACGTGAGCCAACGATGTTGAGTTCCTCAATCACGATTGGAGCAAGATTCGGGATCTCCTGATCCGCGAACGTTGACTTAAGGACGATGGTCCCTCGTGGTTTAATGATCTGAAATGCGGTTGAAAGTCCGCTGGGTGAGCCTGTGCAGTCTACGACCAAATCGGCAGTCCGGCCAGTATTCACTTCGGATAGCAGGGACGTCGCAATTCCGTGACTTGAAAGACGCTTTAGTTTCTCGGAATGCTTCCCAACGACCAGAAGTTGCTCGCACGAACGAGCGATCACCTGCGCACACAAATTACCCAGGCGACCGTCTCCGAGAACGACGATGTTTTCAAGTTGCGAAAGATCCAGTTGAGACGGTATTTGAAAAGCCGCCGCGAGCGGCTCGACAAAAACGGCCTCGTCGTTGCTGATACTCTCTGGAATCGCGTGTAAATTCTTTTCTGGAATCCAGACACTTTCAGCGAACGCTCCATCGTGGTTGAGAATGCCGACGACAGTTCGGTGCGGGCAGTGGTTCGTAAAACCGTGGACGCACGAATCACAATTCAAACAGGCACAATTAATTTCGCCGACGACACGCTGTCCTTCAAACCGTCCGGATTTCGCAATCCCGACAAATTCGTGACCGAGCACACCAGAGAACCCCATGTAACCTCGAATCAATTGCAAGTCAGTATCGCAAATCCCGGCTTGCAAAACTTCAACTTCAACCGCTGATGCAATCGGCTTGGGAGTGTAATGAGGCTGATAACTAAGTTCAGTATCGTTGAAAACAATGGCTCTCATGCTTTCTCCTCCGGCGTCGTATTCGTTGAAAATAATTTCTTGAGATGACGCCGGACAAACAACGTTAGTAACAACGGCAGAACAATCGCCACGAGCATTACATAAGGCGTCACATTTCCCTCGACAGCCCATGCACCAACAAAAGAATAAGAGCCAGCGACGATCAAGTTGCTAATCGACAGCGGTAAAATCAATTTCCCCCACGATAATTTCAGTGACCCCATCAGTAATACGGTTGCCTCAGCAAGAATCGGGAGCGGGCGAGTTAGGACAATAGTCCAGAGAGAGAGTTTGTCGTTCAGGCATACGAGTGACGAGAGGTCTTCGGATTTAGTGAGTCTTCGAACGATGCGAGGACCTGCAATGCGAGCTATGGAAAATCCAAAAAGCGAACCGGTCATCAATCCTAACCAAGACGCGAACGTTGCAGGGAGAAATCCAAGAATCGCCCCACCGTAAGTACTCACAGCACTCGAAGGAATCGGAATCGCAATATCAACGGCGAGCAACCCGACGATTAGCCAGAATCGTTGACCTTGAGACCATTCTTTTTGGAACCACTCTTTGATCTGATCCTCGAACGCCTCACCCAAAACGAGAAACGGAACGATTGCAATCACGGTCGTCACGAGGAAGATCAGAATCAGTTTTCGATAGCGACCCATTAAATCGTGCCCGGGAGTAAGTTTTCCTGATTCCTCACAGTATTCTCCTGCGAGGCAGAACGCAACATTCTACATGGAGAGTGATCTCGCTCACCGTTTGCGGAGTACATATACGACATCTTCAGATGTCTCATCGATTTCGATGAGTGTTTCCATTTCATATTCAAAATCGTGGACAGCAGCAATTTCGAGTTCCGGAACACGAGCCAACAGCGTTTGCATCTGCTTTGCGGTGTAGGTGCGGTAGTTCATCTCGTCAAGAATCTGTCGGTGATTTGTCGGCGTGTAAATATCGAGCGTCATCCCCAGTTTTTCGTTACGCCCCTTCATATCTAATTCTTTGCACCACATGTGCGAATTGACTTGCAAGTTGCCGCGACGCGCGACCCAGGATTCGTTCCCCATCCGTGGTCCAACAGTGGGAATGAGATGGACGCCGAGGATGTAAAGCCCACCTTTTGCAAGACCATCAGCGATGCACTGAAAATGCTGTGTCGCCTGTTTTTCTGTTTCAAGATGTCGAAAGCTGTTGATCATATTGAAGGCAGCGTGAAATTTCTTTTTCACGGTGAAGTCGCTCATGTCTCCAATGACTGCGGATTGCGAAAAACCGTATCGATGCAAGCGATCATTGCAATACTTGATTGCGTGCGGGTTGATATCGTTTCCGGCGACTTCAAAACTGCGTTCGGCAAGTTTGATCAGTAATCGTCCTGTCCCGCAAGCTGGCTCAAAGAGTCGTTTGACTTTGCACTTTGCATATGTGTCGAAGCATTCTTGCAGGAACTTGCACTCTGCTTTCCAGTCAAACCCAAACAAAAGGTCATAGTATTTTGGAAAGTCGTACAGACTCCCTTCGATCACTTCGGTCATTGAGTCTTGTCGAATCCAGATTGAAGGGGTGAAGTGATGAGAATTACAGAGAACTGATGTCAGTTGAAAATGAAGGCAACATTGAAACGAAACCGCGAATAAACTTCGCCGTGATGCCCCGAGAACCTATTCAGAATTAATTCTGATCATCTCCCGCGCATCTTCCTCACGTTGTTTCCAACTTCCACTGATGTGCTCTTGAATTTTCCCAGCGTTTCGATCCAAGGCGGCACCCATACTTGGCGCCAGGTCTTTATTAGCAGCATCGAGGTAAGCGTTACCAACCAGAGCTTTCGTTTTCAATTCGTCGGTTCCATATTCGACACGCAGAATATTTAACTGCTTGCGGGCGTCATCGTGGCGTGAAGAATCTCTCAAGTACATCAACGCGAGTTGTTCGTGTGCACGAGGAGTCCAGACCTTATCAGTCCCGTAACGCTGAATCACCGATTTGAATGCGTCTTCGCTAGAGACCTCAAACATGGCAAAAAGATATTGTGCTCGCGCAGAGCTTTTGTCTGGAATCGATGCCTCCAAAGCTTCTGGATCACGTTCTGGAATCGACTGCCGCATCACAACCCCCATACCAGCACTGAACATTGCGACCAAAACGCAGAGAAGAGGAAGTACGAGCGCCGGTCTTTTGACTGGAAACGAAGTTGCACTCCGCTTCGAGGAATCGATCAAATGATCGACAGATTCACCTGTCTTGAGTGACTTCGCGATCTTGCGGATGTCGTTAAGAACGGCTTGCGCGTTCTCGTAGCGATCTTCCGGCTGTTTCGCTGTCATCCGGTCAACAACGCTGCAAACCGCTGCTGGAAGATCAGGCCGTATTTTCCCAAGAGGTTCGGGCGCTTCGTGGAGATGTTTCACAGCAACGCTCACAGCGTTTTCCCCTTCAAATGGAGGGCGTCCCGCGAGCATGTGATAACACGAAATTCCAAAGGAGTAGATATCACTTCGCTGGTCGAGCGATTTTCCGCTGACTTGCTCAGGACTCATGTAGAGAGGCGTCCCCATTGTGACGCCCTCTTGAGTCAAGTTCAGATGTTCCCCACCCTGAAGCTGAGCCAATCCAAAATCCGCAACCTTTGCTTCCCCTTTTCGGTTCAGCATGATGTTTTCGGGCTTGATATCCCGGTGAACAATTCCACGTTCACTGGCAGCCTGCAGCGCTGAGGCGACCTGCCGCATGATCAGCAGTGCCAAATTGACTTCAAGAGGGCCTTTCTTTTGCACAAAACTCTTGAGTGTTTGCCCTTGTACATACTCCTGAGCAATGAAGTACTGTCCGTGTCGCTCTCCAACTGTGTAGACCTGAACAATGTTTGGATGGTTGAGTCCTGCCGCAGCTTTTGCCTCAGTCTGGAACCGGGCAACATATGTTTCATCTTCCGTAAGATCAGGTCGCAACAGCTTGAGGGCCACGTTCCGCTTGAGAGATTCCTGCTCAGCAAGCCAAACTTCTGCCATCCCCCCCTTGCCAAGCCGCCTCAGCAAACGAAAATCACCCAAAACCGTGTCAGTATGCGGGACAGCTCCAGACGCTTCCGACTCCTGAGACGGCATTGCAGTCGTCTGATCTGCATCCGTATTTGCATCTGGCTGATTTGACTTGGAATCGGTCATCAACAGGCTTCCACAACGTAGAAATGAATAATCGCCTCCATGATGGCAAAGTCTTCCGCCAGAAGGAAGGTTCAGTCCATAAAACGAGATGAGATTAAGTTGCTCAACACGTGTTTTCTCCTGAATTTCAACGACTGAGTCGGCGTTGAAGAGACCGCCGGATTTCGATACCCTTTGGGGCTTGCACGCTTACCAGATAGTGAACACTGTCCACTACTTCAACATATCATGTTTTGCTTGACGAAGAAAAAGGTCACAGAGATGGTTTTACGCCCGCGCACAAAGTTGAAAAAAGAGAGAAAAACGAAACGCTGCCCCAAATGTGGTGGTTTGGTCGGAAACAAGGGAAAGCTCGTACGCTGCAAGAAATGTGCGAAAAAGCTGATTTGATTCCCTTTCTCTGATCGCCGGAAGCAGAAATGCTCGAACTTTTTGACCAGACACAGGAAGCTTGCCAAACGATTCGCTCCAAGTGGGATCACACTCCCTGCGCTGGAATCGTTTTGGGGACTGGTCTGGGAGGATTTTCAGACGAAATCGAAATCGAAGCCGAATTCGATTACGAGGAGATTCCGCACTTCCTGAAATCAACGGCCACCAGCCATCGTGGTCGGTTACTGTGTGGAAAGCTGTGCGGAGTCCCAGTGTTGGCGATGGAAGGTCGTCATCATATGTATGAGGGCTATTCCTTGAAGCAGGCCACGCTTCCGATTCGCGTCTTCAAGAAAATGGGTGCAAATTTACTTATTGCCTCAAATGCTGTCGGAGGACTCAACCCGTTCTTCAAATGCGGTGACATTATGGTCATCGACGACCACATCAACCTGATGGGAGACAATCCTCTCATCGGAATTAATGATGATCGTCTCGGTCCACGTTTTCCTGACATGAGTGCCCCATACGACCACAAGCTGAATGACCGCGCACTCGAAATCGCCAGAGCAGAAAACTTTGCGGCCCACAAAGGAGTTTTTGTCGGTGTCTCGGGGCCGAACCTGGAAACGCGCGCCGAATACAGATTCCTGAGACAAATTGGAGCTGATGCTGTCGGGATGTCGACGATTCCGGAAGTGATCGTCGCGGTCCACGCCGGGTTGAGAGCAATCGCGCTCTCTGTCATTACAGATATGTGTCTGCCGGATGCCCTGCAACCAGCGAACGTTGATGAAATCATCGCGATTGCGAACGAAGCAGAGCCAAAATTACGTTCCATTGTTAAGGGCATCCTGAGGTTCGAGGCTGAGCAATCGTCCTGATGGAATTCCGCTGAAATCAATTGCCACAGACGGCAGGCGACAAGATGAAGACAAGTCCTGAATTCAGTGGTCATTTCAATTCTTCACAGGACTCAACTGTTGTGCGAGCAGTCTGATGAAAGTCGAATTCCTGGGAACTGGTGGATTCCATCCAAACGAAAAACGGCAGACCGCCTGCATTATGCTCCCGGAAATTGGACTCATCTTCGACGCAGGCTCAGGCGCCTTCCGTGTCGCAAAGCATGTTCAAACGGAGTCTCTTGATCTGTTTCTGACTCACGCCCACCTCGACCATATCTGTGGACTGACATATCTCATTACTCTCCCGCTCACCGGGCGAATCAAAAACCTTCGACTTTATGGCAGGGCTGAAGTTCTTGATGCTGTTCGAGACCACCTGTTCACTGACATGGTTTTTCCAGTGGCGCCACCGTTTGAATTCCACGAATTGGTCGATGAGAGGGAATTGATGCTTGCCTCTGGGAATCGTATTGAATGGATGAAGCTTACAAATCACCCAGGCGGATCGACTGCATATAAGCTGCACCTGAAGAACCACACTTTTGCATACGTGACCGATACGACTGTAGACGGCTCTTACGAAGAGTTTGTTCGAGATGTGGACACTCTTGTTCATGAATGTTACTTCCCGGATTCGAAAAAAGACTGGGCAAATCGAACAGGTCACACGCACGCCACTCCACTGGCAAATCTGGCGAGAAAAGCAAACGTCGAAAAATTGGTTGTCGTCCATACCGACCCGCTCGATGAATCAAACGACCCGATCGGCACTAAGGACATGCAGGCAATTTTCCCCAACATCACCGTTGCGGAGGACGGCTTGTCTCTCGACCTCAACTGACTCAATTTCTAATTTTGCAGCAAACTATATTTCATGAACGCGCGTGAAAACCCATTTCGCGTTGAGCTCCTACATCGCCTGAAGTTTCGATTTTCAGACGAGACAATGGAGACGTTTCTGAGAAAAGTGGAGCAGAGTCAATATCGCGGCGCAATCGTCGGTCCTCATGGAGCAGGCAAAACAACGCTCATCGAAGAACTGATGTGCGAGTTCCAAACAAAAGGCGTCGAATTCAGCCATCTGCGACTGCGCGATGATGGAAAGAAAACGAACCAGCGGAGAATTCAGAACTGGGTCGCGACGGCACCCCAATCAGCAGTCCTGATCCTGGATAGTGCTGGCTTACTCAATTGGTGGACTTGGAGAAAGGTCCACCACAACTCAAAGAAGTTCGCTGGCCTGCTCATCACAACACACCGCGCTCGTCGTTTACCGACACTCATTGAATGCACACCAACTCTCGAAACTTTCACTGCACTTGTGCAGAACCTCGAATTACCGTTCAGCATTCCACAAAGTCACCTCGCGAAAACATTCGCACGCAACAATGGCAACATTAGAGATTGCCTTCGATTTTTTTACGACGAGTTCGCCGCTGGTGAACTGATGAAACTAAATTCGACAATTCTGTGAAAATTGGATACAGAGCGTTCTTTCAGTGCGCAATCCGAATTCTTGGGCAGTTTTTGCCGGTGTTGTTGAAGATTGCTTACTTGTGCGCTGCTTGTCGAACTCTCCTCCTGGCGCACTTTGATTCGGTCGATATTCTTCGCGACTCATTTCCTCTTCGCGCGGAGACTGATCGTGTTGCGGATGTTTCAATCGTCGAAATCACTGATATTGTGCACTCTGATTGTGTTCTCGACGAGCGGTTGCCGGTTACCGAAGTTCTTCCTCACACCGCCGGAGACGACTCTCTTTTATGACACTGCTTACGAACAGGAACTGATCGGCAAATCGGAACCAGACCACGAAAGTCTGGCCTATGACTTCAAGTGGCGGTATCGAGATTCACTCGCTGAACCAGTAACCGTGGTCGACTACGAAGAAGACGTATCTTCAAAGTGGAACATCCTCTTTGCTACGAACAGAACTCCAGAGTTGAATGCCCAGACTCAAACGGTCAGTTACGAAAACGATTATTCAGAAAACCTGCGCTACGGTCAGTGTTCGGTGACGCTCACTGAACCGAGTGAAGAGGAACTTACCGAGGCTCGGCCGGAGGGTCTCTTTGGAAAGGTTGTTGACGCACTCCCGAAGCCGTGGCAAGAAGAAATCGTTTTCGAGGAAGAGAAGTACACCAGCGTCAACGATGTTTCTCCGCTGGATGATCGGGAGTTTTACCAACGCCTCAATACACAAGTTACGGCTTCGCGCCAGAAGGACGTCTTGGTTTTTGTGCACGGCTTTAACGTTAACTTCAAGTCGTCTGTCAGTCGACTTGCACAAATTTCCCGTGATATGCCGTTCAATGGAGCAATCGTCGTTTACAGTTGGCCGTCACAAGGAGGCGTTGAGAATTACAAACGAGACGGTGAGGTCGTCAATGATTCAGTGGCGCCATTCACGCAATTCTTGAATGACCTCAAAGCAAATCTACCAGACGCTGCCAAGGTAAACATCGTCGTTCACAGTATGGGGAATCGTTTGGTGATGCGAAGCATTTCGCGACTTGGCGACACTCAATCAGGTGCGTCAACTCGTTTTGAGAACGTCGTCTTCTGCGCGCCAGATGTCGGCGTCGAGGAATTCAAGCGGCTCGTCCCGCTCAACATGCCACATGCAAAGCGGACAACTCTCTATCGCTGCCTGAACGATTCGGCCTTGATTGCCTCCTCCTACAAGAACGGAGAAGAGCGCGCCGGTGGTTCGCTGGCGCCGGTCATCATCGAAGGGCTTGAAACGATCGAGTGTGCCGTGATTGACACCAGCATCCTCGGTCACTCCTACTATGGCAGCAATCCACACATGCTTCGAGACCTGTTCTGCATCGTCAAGGAAAACAAGTCGGCAGCAGATCGCCCTTGGATGAAAAAACAAAGCATCCCCATTCTGGGACACTACTGGATCATCGCCGGTTGGCCCGTTCAACTCGAATGGGCCTGGCACTTTGAAAAGCCGCCTAGCGGGATTGTTCAAGCTGGACATGACGCGCAGCGACGGTAAATCGTGAGTGGCTCTTCTTCGTCTAATCGAATGCGCGACTATTCACTGCTCAGTTGCCGGACGGTTTCAATCGCTTCGCCGGTCGTTGTAATTTCTTCGTTAAGTTGGGCGGTACGGACTGCATTAAGCCAGACTTGAAACTGTGGTCCTGGCTTGTAGCCCAGTTCGATCAGTTGGCGTCCATCGAGGAGTTCTGGTGGACAGATTCGTTCCGGTGGTGTTTCGCTCAAGAATTTGTCAACCACTTCAGGTGGTTCCAATGATTTTTGATTCACCATTGTGGCAGTCCGTTCGAGTTGAAGAAGTTCGGCGAACGACTCTTTAACTACCAAGCGTTTCTTATCCGCAAGCGACCATTCGTGAAAGTCATCGAAGACATCGCGGTGACTGACGAGCCAGTCGATCATTTTCGTTTCCTGATTCGAAAGCTTTAATCTTTGGCAAACGCCTCGAACGGTGCCTGTCGTTAAATCATGTTTTTGAGTTTGCACTGGCGCAGGGACATCACGAAGCATCGCCGCCATGGCGACTTCAAAGGAAGTTGTCTCAATCTGACTCAGTAACGACAGTCGTTGTGTCCAGAGATCAAATGAAATTCCTACCGTATGCTCAAACACCTCTGGTAGAATGACGTGCAGCAGATCGAGTTCTTCGCACAACTGCATCGCTCTCGCACGTTGTGGATGGGCGAGCATCTTCTTGAGTTCCTGCGCAATTCGTTCCGTGCTGACGACAACGATCTGCGAGGCCATCTGCCGAACTGCATCTGCCGTGATAGAATCAAGTTCGAATTCGAGCGACGCCGTAAAACGAATCGCTCGGAGCAACCGCAGCTTATCTTCGGACATTCGGTCATGAGGATCCCCAATCGCGCGAACGATTTTGCGGGCAAGATCTTCCTGCCCTCCGACGAAATCGTGAATCTGTTCCTCAATCGGATCGTAGAACATTCCATTGATCGTGAAGTCACGACGGTGGGCATCTTCTTCTGGTGTGCAATAGGCGACACTCTCTGGTCGCCGACCATCGACGTATTCTCCTTCACTGCGGAACGTGGCGACTTCAACCTGACCGGCAAGTTTTGGCCCGAGTACAATAATGACTCCGAAACTCTCACCAACAGCAAGTGTTCGCTTCTTGCCGAAGAGTTCGCGTACCTGATCTGGTGTCGCGTTTGTCGCAACGTCGAAATCGTCCGGTTCTTTCCCCAGCAACATATCCCGCACGCAGCCCCCTGCCCAATAGGCGAGATAGCCAGCATCGGTCAGTCGCTGCACGACTTGAATTGAGAATTCACGTGGTAACACAGTTTCCTGGTTCTTTATCGTTTTGATATCATTTTCGATGATGTACGAAATATCATCCTGACTCAACTTTACCCCAGGTTTACCACACACTTAAAGTGTGTGACGAAACATCTTTCAGAAAAATAGAATCAACAGGAAATCAAAATGTCGCTGGTCGAAAAAACAGTTCTCTTAACAGGTGGTGGAACGGGAATTGGTGCAGGGTGTGCCGTCGCACTGGCAGATGCTGGATGCAAAGTCGTGATTACCGGACGACGTGAAGAAAAACTAAAAGAAGTTGCCGAAGCGTATTCTGGTGAGACACCGATTCTTTACAAAAGTTCGGACGTTGCGAACCGAGACGATGTGAATGCACTCGTCGATTGGGCCAATGATCAACTGGGACATGTCGATATTCTCCTCAACTGTGCCGGCATTAACATCACGGATCGAGCGATGGAAACTCTCGACCCCGCCGATTGGGATAAGCTGATGCTGGTCAACGCAACCGGTGCCTACAACACGATGTACGCCGTTCTTCCTCAAATGAGGGAACGCGAAGATGGCTTGATCATCAATATCTCCTCCATCGCAGGCTTGCGTTCCAGCTTACTAGGAGGCGTTGCTTACAACGCATCGAAATTTGCGATGACGGCCTTGGGAACGTGTGTTGGGATCGAGGAAAAGGATCGTGGAATACGCGTGACGAACGTTTATCCCGGTGAAGTCGAAACACCGATTCTCGATGCGCGTCCAGTTCCTGTCGGCCCTGAACATCGCGCGCGTATCTTGCAACCGTGCGATATTGCTTCACTTGTCGTAACAATCGCAATGCTGCCACCCCGAGCGCATGTCCCCGACATCACCATCAAGCCAACAAGCCAGGCGTTTTGTTAGAAGTGAATCGAGGCGAAACTACTCACCCTAGTCTAAATAACAAAGAGCGTCGGAGGCTGGCTCCGACGCTCTTTGTCAATGTAAAAGCTATTCTGAATGACGATCAGCGTCGTACGCTCGGGGCAGGAAGACTTGGACCTTGCGCAGATTGAGAAAATCCCTGATAAGGAATTGAATTCTGATACTGTGCCGGAGCGACTGGAGCCGACTGATTCACAGGTTGAAAGAGCTGCGAGTAATTCTGTCGTGACTGAGGTCCCGCAGAGTAAAAATTCGGACTTGCAGTTGGCGAATTCTGATAGGGTGACATCAACTGGGCACTTGGTTGGCCTGGCAGCGCTGCTTCGTTAATTGGCTTTGGAAAGTGATCATCTTTTTCCACAGGTGGAGCACTTGGGAAAACCGGTTCGTGATTCCCTTGCGAGAGATCTGCCATACGTTCGTAGCGATGCCAAAACTGCTGTGAATACGGCATCACTGGTGACATGCCGAAGCCCTGTGCTGTTGTCGATTGCCCGAAAACATGATGGTAGTTGTAAGGACGAAATGAATGGAAACCGTGGTAATACGGCATAATTTTGATGTAGCCGTGCTTCCAGCGTTCCTGATCGTCATAGGTGAAGAGTTGTTCGCTGCTGCCGACTGAACCGCTTCCAAAGAATTGGCCTTCGTCGCCCGCGTACTGTCCTTCACCTCCAACAAAACCGCCTTGAGAATAATTCTGTTGAACGTAGCTTCCTTGACCGTAGTATTCTTGGGCGGAGACAGACGTTCCAATGAATGCAACAGAAAACAGGATCCACAACTCACGTTTCATCGATTTTCTCCTACCGATTTTTAGGCACGCGACCCGGAACAAATTGATACAACTAGGCGCAATACTCCCCTACTTACAGGTTGATCGGCACCAATACTGTGGAACTGCGGGAATTTGCCGGTTTTGAGGAGATGTTTCTCTATGGCGTCGGTTAATTGTTACAGGCCATCTAAACTGTGATCTCTTCGGTAGAGTCCGCCGTTTTTCTTCAAGTCATCTCTACATCGGTCCAGCGAAGTTTTAACGTCATCACAACCCTTTCCAAAGGAAATTGACCGGAGTACACCAATGAGATTTTTGCTTTTCAGTGCGATTTTGATGACGCTCACAGCATCCGCCAGCTTGGCACAGGGACCGACCTTACCGAAACGAAACGGCCCACCCGAACTTCCAATCCCTGCACAGGCTCCACTGCCAAATCCACCTGCTGTGACTGCTCAGCCTGACACGACCGCCACAGTACCGAACCCTGTCAATCCGACTGGAAGTTTGCCTCCAGTCATTCCTGCGACATCCCCTGCCTTGAATGTCCCTCCGCCACCGGTCCCCAGTGTTCAAGTCACGGCCGAAAAAGTCGTTGTTCCGCCGTCAACCTCTCGCATGGAACAAGAGACACTGCCGCAAGCTCCGGTTCCTATTTACGAACATCGAGTGATGCAGTCTTATCCTGCTCCTCAGCGTATTATCTACCATGCTTCTCCGTGGGGCGTTCCGTCCCATGTCTACGGAATCGACCCGGCTGGGGCAGAAGGAGTTTTTGTCGGACCATCAACAGCAGGTCGGTTGCACGTTCGTTATCCCTACTACAATTATCGACGACCCTGGTATACTCGCGGACCGGCCAGTTTGAACGTTGATATTATCTGGTAATTCAAGTGCCGTGAGAAGGTCTCGCCGTTTGAGAAGTGAAGCGTATAGCGAAGAGATGGAGTGAATGAGTTCAATTGGAAAGATCCGCCGCCTGTTGCATCTTCTTGAGCGTCTGCAGTCGGGGCGGATTCACAACGCCAAAGAACTCGCAGAGTTTTGCAACGTCAGTCGTAGAACAATTTTTCGCGACATGAAAACGTTGCAGGATTCCGGAATTCCGGTCCTGTACGACGCCAGCAAAAGCGGTTATTGGATCACAGGCGGAGCCTATCTTCCTCCGACAGATTTAACGTTAGCAGAAACTCTTTCGTTGATGCTGCTCGCACAAGAAATGGGCAGCAAGCAAAGGGGAATTCCATTTCACGGAATTGCTCGCGACACTGCTTTGAAGCTGCAGAGCAACCTCCCGAACCACCTTCGACAGTACGTGGGAGAAATCAGTGCCAGCGTTCAAATCAACTCCGAACCACATGCTGATTTAGCAGGCCATCAACTCCATTACGAGCGAACGCTGGAAGCGCTGACGTCACGTAAAAAAATTCGGTTACGGTACCACAGTTTGTATGAGCGGAAAGTCATTCGAACTCTCGTCAGCCCTTACCGTCTACTCTTTCAGCGCCGGTCCTGGTACATCATCGGTCGATCTTCATTGCACCGTGCCGTTAGAACTTTCCACGTTGGACGTATTCAAGATTTAGAATTGACAGAAGACGACTTCACCTCACCACCGCGATTTAGCTTACAACGGTATCTCGGTAATGCCTGGAATATGGTTCGGGAACGCGGGGAACGATGCGAAGTTGTCGTTCGTTTTCAACCTCTCGTTGCTAACAATGTTACGGAAGTTGCCTGGCACAAAACACAACGCGCGATCTGGAATCCCGACGGCACGATGGACTTTGTCGTTACCGTTGACGGGGTCAATGAAATTTCCTGGTGGATTATGGGGTACGGCGATC
>JAJDEL010000377.1 GCA_029259835.1 Planctomicrobium sp.
CGGGCGGAAGTGTGATTTGGTGCCACAATGATTGGGGGTTGGAAGATACGCCCAACTGGCTCATGGGACGATTGCACGCGAATAACATCTTTGATGGTGGAACGCATGGGAGTTATCAGCACAGCTATTATCGATACTGGAACACCGGTCTCAAAGTTCCGGTTTCAACAGGAACCGACTGGTTCATCTATGATTTCTCTCGCGTTTATGTTCCGTCTGCGATGAATCTCTCGGTCGAAGAATGGTTGTCTGAGTTGCGCGATGGTCGTTCTTACATTACGAATGGGCCTTTACTTGAATTTTCTGTGAACGGGAATGGTCTCGGAGGAGAGATGCGGATCAAAGCTCCTGGTCAGGTCCGCGTCAAAGGAAAAGCGATTGGCAGAGTGAATTTCAATGAACTGCAACTCGTTCAAAATGGTAAAGTCATTCATACAGAAAAAACGAAACTGGCTGATGGACATTTCATTGCGACGTTTGACTTTCAACTGTCGGTCGACGATCCGTGCTGGCTGGCGTTGAGAACGCCTCCTCCATCTGTTCCTGACAACGCAGAACTCAAAGCGCGGACACCACTGAATGAATACGGACGCGAACTGTTCAGTCACACTTCGCCGACGTTCGTGGATTTCGGAGCAAAGCGAATCTTTGATGTCAGCGTTGCCAACGAGTTGCTTGAGGAAATGCGGCAGAATCAGAAGTTCATCGAAAAGAGAGGCCTCTTTGCAGATGAGACAGAGAAGCAGACGGTCATTTCGGTGTACCGTGAAGGCATCACGAACCTTTCCAAACGGATCGCTTCCGCCAAGAAGGAGTGATAGAACTGGTCGCCGAGCAAATTCAAAGAGATCACAGGCCACTAGAGTGGCCAAGTTTTTGTTACCTGGTCAGGCCGGGTGCTCTGGTTGAATCTCAACTTGAGTGCCACGTGCTCTGTGAGCCGTGTGAGGTGCGGACAAGGGTGTTGTTTCTGGTTCCGTTTTTTCGTGAAATGAGGCGTGGCAGAGAGAGAGGTGATATTGCAGACCACCACTCCCACCACGTGCGATTTTCAGCGGTATCAATGGTCGCCTGCTGCGCGAAGCAGGCAGGGTACACATCTTCTGTTCAGAAAACTCGCAGGTCAGCGCGAAGAAGTTCAGGCGAAGAGCTTGACCAGCCTCGCTTTTCCGGCAATGGGCCAGAGATCAAGGGCTGCTCGAATCGGGCAATGATTTCCGCACGATTTTGATTGACAACCATGGGAGGAAGAAGCAAGTGATGATGGAGAGCTTCCAGAGTCCCATTCCACAATACATGATCACATCGAGTTCGTGTTTCGTCAGGTGAAACAGAGAACCGTGGATTTGAAGAATGGTATCGCCCAGTGCAAGCACTGCCACGAACCAAACCATTAAGACGGCAATGCCAATTTGCCAGCACCGCAACAACACTTTTTCCAAGGTCTCAAAGAAATCCAATTTCGCGCTCATTTCTCTCTCCTAATTCAATGTTTCTTCTACCAGTATCAACGCATTGTGGGCTGTTGTCGGATCAAACTTTTTGATTGAATTTTTAGTAAGCCGTAAATGAGAACGGGGAGCGGACCCTCCCTGGTTATTCTCCTAATTTGGAGAAGAATGATGGTGCTTCGTGATGCAGAAATCCATGAAACTTGTGTAAAACGTTGGCACACTCTGAGCTAAGACCGATAAAACCCCGAACCCGGGAGCGTCTCCATGTGTCGTGACTTTCGAACCTCTTCTTGGTGGATCGATTATGACTCGAGAGTCCCTTGTCACGCTTGGCTGGAATCCGTTTTTTCAGCGACAGCTCGCTTTTGATGATTCACAGAACGTGAGCGTTGCTCGTGTCTCTGCTCATTTTGGGAGTCAGGTTCTGCTGTTGGGGTCGCAGGGGGAATTTCGTGTTCCGGTTCAGTTGGCAGAAGCGGCTGGGGAGGTGGCGGTCGGGGATTGGCTGGTTTTGGATGCGAACGATTCCAGGTCACTTCAGCGACTCGAACGGCAATCGCTGGTCGCCCGTAAGGCTGCTGGCGAAGAAGTGAAACCGCAACTGATTGCAGCCAATATCGATACGATTTTCATCGTCAGTTCGTGCAATCTCGACTTCAATCTTTCTCGAATTGAAAGATATCTTGCCCTCGTGCTTCAGGCAGATATTGTCCCGGTCGTTGTGTTGACGAAAGCGGATTTACATGAGAATCCTGCGGACCTGCGAAGATCATGTGAACAACTCTTTCCTGGACTGCTGGTTGAGACGCTCGACGCTCGCAGTTGCGATGAAACGTTTGTACTAAGGAGTTGGTGCGGACCAGGGCAGTCGGTCGCTTTGTTGGGTTCATCAGGTGTCGGGAAATCGACACTGGCAAATGCACTGGGGGCTGAGCATCTCAGTACGGGACCAATTCGCGAAGACGATGCAAAAGGTCGCCACACGACTACGTCGCGTTCGCTGCACCTACTCCCCAGCGGTGGTGTTCTCGTCGATAACCCTGGGATGCGAGAACTACAATTGCCTGCGTGTGAAGAAGGTGTCTCTGAACTTTTTGACGATGTCCTACAAATCACGGATCAATGCCGATTCAAGAATTGCAAGCATAACGGCGACGAGGGTTGCGCGATCGAAGCAGCACTTGAGTCTGGCGAACTGGAAGAACGGCGATTTCACAGCTTCATGAAACTCAACGCCGAACAGGCCCACAACTCTCGTTCCCTCGCTGAACGGCGAAGAAAAGATCGACACCGGGGCCGCTTTTACAAGTCGGTCCTGGCGGATAAACGTCGGTTGCGTGATTTAGAATAAGCTGGCCCTGCAGCCGGACCATCTGAATCCGACATTTGCGAATTCAATCCACACTGCGGCGACTTATCTTGTCGGAACCGTGACTTTTTTCGAGTTCATAGCTCCGTTCAGTTTTCCGTAAACACCTTGGCCCCAGCTGACTGTTGGTTGCTGCAAGCTTTGCAGATTGCCGATCTGGAATTCAGTCTGAGCGATCGTCTCTCCATCCTGGCGAATGAGAATTCGATTTTCTTCGACGACAAATTCAAGTTTGATTGCACGGTTTTTCCACTTCATCTGTGCAGCCAAATTGCCGGGCATTTGCAGTTGGATAACCGAGCCGTATTCACGCCGCTGAGTCTCACTGAGAAAGTCGTACTTGTCGAACCATTCGTAGGTTCCTTTTGAGGATGTCGAGAGCATCAACACATTGTCTATCGGAACCATGCCGGTGACGCGTTGTCCCCAATGATTTGTGACTAATTTGAACTTCTTGGCCTCGGCTTCGTAGGGATGTGTTTGTTTGTCGGTCAATTCAGGATGTGTAAACAGTCGGCCCATCGAATGCCAGCGATCTTCATCAAGGTTGTATCGCCAGACCTCAGCCCACGGCCAGACACCGACAATTAAATCGCCTCGATAAATGGTCATTGTCTGGGCTTCTCGTGCAGAAGAAGAGACGCCAGGCAGTTTTGGAGGCCAGCCCTTTAAGTGTTTAAGATCTTCACCACGGTATTCGAACAATTCACCCGTCGGGTATTGAGCTAACAGCAAACGGTCATGGTAATTGAGCATCGAATAAACCTGAAAGCTGACCCCCTTGCGAGCTTCTGCAATCGTTTTCCATTTCGAGTTACGAAAGGCATACACTCCTCCGAAGTTCGAAACGGTCAGGACTTCGTCGCGGAATTGTCCCCAGGCAAACGGGGTGGCACCGACGTACTTGGCTTGCATCACCGTGGCTTGACTTAAATCAATCGGGCCAGGTGAATCGGTTGTCCAGGGGCAAGAATAAATCTTTGTAAATCCTCCCTGATCGGCTCCGTGGGTGTGGTAGAAGAACAGCCGTCCTTGGGCGTAATAGAAATTGTAGTACCGTCCCATTGAAGGCGGATTCAGAATCACGCGATCATTGAACGTGACTGAGTTTGCAGTGAATGTGAGCAGCCCATCGCCCAGCCTCATCATCCCATCACCAGAACCCATTCGCCCTGTCTTTGGTATTGGAGCGTCGGTCCATTTTTGGGCATCTGGATTCCATAGACGAACCGTATTATTCCGCACGCGACTCCACGCCTGAGTTTTTTGATCCAGATCGAGCAGGTAAATGCCACAATCCAAATCGGGATGTGGCAACCGTTTCGTCGAATAACGATTGGCATCATTGGCTGGTCGAACAAAAAACTGCAACGTATGTCTGGCGCTGCGAAATCGAGTGTTGTAGACGTCAAGAAATCCGGCACCTGCAACGACGCGGTTTTGCTTGTCCCTGGCTTCAAAAAGTGATCCAAAACTCTGCCCGGTATCTTCACCGAAATCGACCTCAATCGAAAATGTTGCGATTGGCGCCCCGGCGAAAGTGTCAGTCGCATTTGAGATGTGCAAGGTGATCAGAACTACGACAACAATCGAATTTATGATTCTCAGTTTACTGAGTAATACAAGCGGCGTTCGTTTGTTCATTTTTCGTTCCTTGGATGCTCACAAACAATCCCCGTGGAAGTTTTTGAGGAGCAAATAAAATCACTGTTCAATTCAATTGTTGGTCAGCTTCTTCATCGGAATAATATCCATTTACATCAGGGGCTGGTACTCCAAGGCATCATTACATTGAACTCACGTTGACTTGCGAAACCGACTGAATCCGATACCTGCGAACTTCACTCACCCTGCTTTTGCCTTCACTCGATGTGTGACACGATGCGATGAATGATGGTGAAATTCACACAAGTGTGGTATAAACGCGGTTCGGGATCCAAACATCGAACGCACCTCATTTGTGAGTCAAAGTCCCTTGATTCGACAAAATAAAAGTGTTGCCATCCGCTTCGCCCTTGTCATCGCACTCGTTGGCTTGGCGTACGTTTTCGTGGGATTTCGAGATCGCGACAAAGAAGTGGATACTGAAGACGTTGGTCCAAAGTCCGTCTCTCACGAATCTAAGATTTTCAATCCCCGCATGTTTGTCGATTCGAGCGGCTTCTCGGCAACCTTAGCGGGAATACCGGCATGGTCAGAAAAAGCCTCTCTTAACGAGATTCGTCAGTCCTGGGAGCAAGCTGGGTATCGTCAGATTGAGCAGATTGACTCTCAAATAGGAAACTCTCAAACTCCCACGGCGAAAAAGGGCAACCTTCTGGTCATGAAGGCGATGTTGCTGAACTATGAAGGTGATCCTCATGCGGCGTACGACGTTCTGGCTGAAGCCCGTGAGCTCTTCCAACAACAACCTCAACTTTCCTCGCAATTCTTGGGTACACTCACCTACATGCAAGGAGTGACAGCGTTGCGATTCGGAGAGACTGATAACTGCGTTGAATGTCGAGGAGAGAGTTCGTGTATTCTTCCGATCTCTCCAGCTGCTGTTCACACCAACGAGAAGGGGTCTCGTCGCGCGATTGAACACTTCGAGACATATCTCGCGTCGTTCCCTGACGATTTCGAAGTCCGCTGGTTGTTGAATCTGGCATACATGACGTTGGGAGAATATCCGCACAGTGTGGCTCCGAAATATCTCATCTCGCTTGATCGGTATCACGAATCCGAAATGGATATTGGCGAATTTCGTGACATCGGTCACGCGGTTGGACTTGATCGGTTCAATACCGCAGGCGGAGGAATCATGGACGATTTCGACTTGGATGGACTTTTGGATGTTGTCGTCACTGCTTCAGAGCCAACTGAGCGAATGGGCGTTTTTCGGAATGCTGGGGATGGAACATTCCGCGAGTCCACAGATGGCTCTGGTTGCGAAGGTCAGTTTGGCGGTTTGTATTGCGTTCAGGCAGACTATAACAATGATGGTCATGTCGACATTTTTATTCCACGAGGAGCTTGGTTGGACCACCCTGTGAGGCCGTCACTATTACACAATAACGGCGGAATGCAGTTCATTGATGTTACGGAGTCTGCCGGTCTCAGCCTGGCTGCAAATTCAATCTGTGCAGCCTGGACAGATTACAACAACGATGGAGCGTTGGATTTGTTCATGGGGTGCGAACGACAGCCCAATCGATTGTATCGCAATCGTGGGGACGGATCGTTTGATGAAGTTGCGATCGAGGCCGGTGTCGCAAGTAGCAGCGAGCCAATGACCAAGGGCTGTGCATGGATAGATTTTGACAACGATAATGACCCCGACCTCTTCACAACAAGCTTGACCGGAGTGGCAAAACTCTTTCGAAACGATGGTGGCGAATCCTTCACTGATGTCTCTCGGGAATTCGGGATTGACGGCCCCGAGAAGGGTTTCGCCTGCTGGGCTTGGGACTACGACAACGACGGGTGGCTTGATCTGTTTGCCACCAGCTACGACCACACACTTGCCGATGTTGTCAAAGGACTGCTGAGAGAACCGCATGATCGACATTCAAATCGGTTATTCCATAACGAGTCCGGGCGTTCGTTCAAGGATGTCACAGTGGAATCGGGACTCGATCTCGTGTTTGCAACAATGGGTAGCAACTACGGAGACCTGGATAATGACGGGTTTCTGGATATGTATTTGGGGACGGGAGATCCGTTGATCGGAATGCTCGTTCCAAACCGAATGTTTAAGAACGTCGCTGGAACGAGATTCAGTGAAATTACTGGTTCATCGCGTACAGGGCATCTGCAGAAGGGGCACTCTGTTGCCTGTGGCGATTGGGATCGTGATGGGAATGTCGATGTCTTTATGCAGATGGGAGGCTCTGTTCCAGGTGATCGGTTTCATAACATCCTCTTCCAGAATCCGGGACACGATCATCAGTGGCTTACGATCAAACTCATCGGTCAGCAAACAAACCGGTCTGCGATTGGTGCTCGGATATCAGTAACGACAAACGCTCCAACCCCTTTAACAGTCCATCGCCACATCTCCTCTGGAAGTAGTTTCGGGGCGAACCCGCTAGAACAGACAATAGGATTGGGTCATGCCACCCGTGTTGACAGACTAGAGGTTCGCTGGCCGACGAGTCGGACGACACAGGTGTTTCATGATATTGATATCAACCAGATGATCGTGATTGCCGAAGGCGACGAACAGATCCAAATTCTTAATCGTGCGCCGGTAGCACATGCTCACTAGATACTGTCCTGAATTCTCTCAGAGAATGAGAGATTACACTGATCGTATGACACGCAACTTAGCAAAGCTGAGGGAAGAGCGCAGATCACAGACTGAGAGCTGAAAACGCTAGGTGAAATTTTCTCATCTTTCGATTCATGTTGAACGTGAATTTTCTATTGAACGCACATGGTGAATCATCCTGTTGCTGAGTTACCCACGTGAGATTCTTCGACAAGAACTGGCACTTGAACACCCCCCAAAGATCGAGAGTCGCAAACACACCAATGCAAGCCTGTGGAGGCGAATTCAGCAACCTCGAAAAACACCCCAGGGAGGGTTCCTGTTAATACTCACCATGTGATTGATTTTTTATGATAGACTATCACCCCATGGAAAGATGAAGTTAATAAACATAACGCCGATCGTAATTTTCCTATCTATCAACCATGGAAAACGAATGTTGAAGCATATTATGCTTGCAGCCGCTCGCTCAAAAAAGTGGAGTGACCTGCGATCTGATCCAGGAATTATGCACCACGGCTCTGCGAGTCCGTGCAATACGGCTTATTTGACTGACACCTCAGACTCTCAACAGTATTGAATTTAACTCCATGCGAACTTCAACAAAAAGCGCCTTGCTGTTCTTATTCATTCTGGTCACCGTCGGTGCGGTTGTTTGGGGTGTGGATCGTTTCTTAAATCCACCTGCGAATCAAACTCTTGCCGATCAGAATCAATATGAGTTGCCAGCGTATTTGAAGGTTCCGATTGAAGAAGCGGTCAAGCCTCTCATCGCTGATCTGGACGAATCTGAAGAAAGTGTTCAGGCACTTCTGGAAGAACGCGAACAATTTCACGAAAGCAATGAGGGGGCATTCCCTTCTAGCGAGGAGATTCACCTCTACGCAGATCAGCTTGAGCAATACCATGAATTTCGAATTCGAGATCTCAAATTTTATCAAGAAAACACTCCAGACCAGGGTCAAGCAAAACGCAAGGGAGAAGAGTTTCTGGAGAAGTATATCGGCTGGAACTGTGGCTTTCGTTTTGTAGAGGAATTCACGAATCAGCAAATGCTTGAACTCGCGCAATCTGCAATCGATACAGGCTCTGCAGACGACACTGTTCACGCATGCCATGCTGTATTGCTTTGGCTGAATGGGAGTCCAACAGAAGCTTTATCAAAGATGAATGATCTGGCAGACAAAGGCGATCAACTGGTCATCGCTCCGAACTTTCTTGTGATGTTTCGATTCTGGCATTTCAATTTAACACAAGAAACTTACGATTCGGGCGGTGACCTCATTCAGTGCCGGAGAATGGTCATTCAAGATTGTGTTGAGTTGTTGCGGTCAACACATCAGTCAGATCATCCTCGGCATTTTTGGTTACTGGTGGAGGGGAGCTATAAATTCAAGTATCGGGATTGGAAGGAAATGTTACAGGCAATACTGCAGCATGAAGACATTTCACTCTTCCATAAACATAAAACAGCCGGAATGTATTACGTAAAACTTGCCTGGCATCATCGGGGCGAAGACTACGCATTGACGGTGAGCGAGGAAGGCTGGAAGAACTTTGCTGAGTTCTCGTCAAAGGCGCTCAGACACTTCCGCCGGGCATGGCAACTTGAACCGAAAATCCCTGAGACCATGGTTCAACTCATACAGATCGCGAACACTGGAAATGACCCAGACTGGTCGGCCCGGGATTGGTTTCTGGAAACGATTCATACCGAGTTTGACAACAGAAGGGCTTATAACGCGTACGCCTGGTCCCTACGCCCGCGCTGGGGAGGGAGTCTTCAACAACTCACGAATTTCGCAAATGAATGCATTCTTTGTGACCAGTGGCAGACACCTGTCCCTTCATACGCATTTATTTCGATTGAAGCAATTCGAGAAGATCTTCCGAACCAAAACCAACTCGGAAATTTCTTTCCAATTATGCAATTGATCGAATCGCTCACAGTTGAATACCTGAAACGCAGCGATAACAAAGACCTCTGGCAGCCGAACCGATATCAATGCGGGCTTCTTGCCGGTGCTCTCGTGCAGGCCGAGAAATACGAACTTGCCAAGAAACTCTTTGATCAAACTCAAGAGACGATCAGAGATGCCGACGTTCAATGGATGCTACGCAGCCGGCTTGATCTTGAAACAGAAGTGCAGTTGATGACAAGCGATTTTTCTGAAGAGTACCAGAGTTACCAAAAGCTGGTCTCCGAAGTGAATCTGGAAACATCGCAGGATCAATTTCTGGATCTCTCTAAAAGACTCGATGAGATTGAATCCAGCGTGGAATCCACAGCTGTGTCGCGCTACGTTCAGGGTCAACGAGAATCATTGCAGCATCAACAAAAATATCAAACCGGGGATTGGGTCTCATTAAAGTTCAATGAGACGCTCTCAGACTGGCGGGTCCACGCGGATCAGACAGAGATTGTCAACGAAGAGACAATTATTTTACGGTCAGAGACGCATGGAAGAAATCTCTTTATCCAACCGCTCGCACGCTTTTCCCCACCTTACGAAATCCAGCTGACCTACGAAGCGATGGAGAATTCCGAAAAGCTTCCGTTGCCAAATCGTGTTGGAATTGTGCTTGGAATTGGTGACAACTCGTTTCGGTACGATCAAGATTTCACTGAGTTCGGTGTCACCTTAAATGGTCTCGAAGCAAGCTATATGTCATCTGATGTAAATAATCAAAACCTTGAGTTTTTTTTACTTGCTGATCGCCAAAACAAATCCAAATTGATTCTCGAAGCCTGGCCCGAGCGAGGGTTATTTTACGTCGACGGTAAGGCTGTCATCCATCGGAACAACATGACGATGACGCATAGCCACATTGTCTCGTTTGGAACTGCATTTGATTCTGCACTCAACAAACGCACCGTGAAACTCAGCGACATTCGAATTCGGCGTCTTGAAAATGACATGCCAGAGCGCCTCGTCGCATACTACAAAAATTTCGTTGAACACAGCCCCAGTAGTTTCCACGCGCACTTTGGATACGGAGTCCACAGTTATGAGATGGAGGACTACGAAGTTGCCCTGAAAGAACTGCGAATTGCAGAAACAATGAATCCGAACGACAAAAACACTTTGAACTTTCTGACCTTTACTTATGAGGCTCTCGGACAATTCAAAAAAGCTTTTGAAATTCGAGAAAAAAACGTTGCAAGGAAACCGAATGATGCAACTTTCTTAAACGATCTCGCCTGGTCTCTGGTTGTCTGTCAACAAGCAGACTTCCGCGATCCGAAACGCGCATTAGAACTTGCTCAGAAGGCTTGTGAAATCTCAAATCACGAGCAATGGCATATCCTTGGAACATTGGCCTCAGCGTATGCTGCGACTGGAGAATTCGAAAAAGCAGTTGAATTTATTGAAATGGCAGTTCCCCTGGCTCCCTCGGATCGACAAGAGTACTTGCAGGCCAGATTGAAAGACTACGGCGACGGAAAGTCAATTCATGAGTGAGGTCATTCTTAAGGTGCCTAGGGTGGTCCACCTCAAGCCGCTTTTTTGAGCGGCTGGGTGCTTTACATGCCCTCAATTAAAGTTTGCCTGCGGGTTTTCTGTGACCTAAAGTTTCGAAGATTCTGAAACTTAGGAGAACCCCGTGAGACTTTTATTTACCGTGATGTTTCTTTTTGGCATCATTGTGCCGGTCTCTGCTCAGGCATTGAAACCAAGCACGCAATCACCGAAACCTGGCTCGCCTGAATGGAATCGCCGTTTTGCGGAGCTTCGCAAGAAAGGCGACGCGGTGCGTAAACAAAGCAGTCGCAGTTCGTCAATATCATCATCGACGAGACCCAGGAGCAGTTTCAACTCTAAACTGGGGAGCGCAAAGTCTGATGCTCAAAGGAAGCGTGATCTCGAAGAGCGGCGTCGGGAACGTGAAAAGAAGGAATTGGAGGCAATTCCACCGAAGTATCGCAAAGCATTTTCCGACGCCCAGAATCCGACACCTTTCGATCACAAAAACACTGCTTCCGTAGAAGCGACCGTCAAACATTTGCAAAAAGAAATGGCCAACGCGACGAGGCTGGAGCAGATCATCCCCTATCTCTCTGCTCCTTTTCGGCAACGCTACATCGAACTGCTTGCCGGTAAGAACTACGGATTTCGTCCACATACTCCTGAGGATGAACTGGCTCATTACAAAAAATTCTTTAAGTCGATGACCAGCTATGATCACTCTCAAGGGTCAGCGAAGAACAACGTCGCCTATGGTTATATCTGGACCGAAGACAAGAGCACCGTTCTCTATCAATTGGAGTTCGTGGGGGAAGGCAAGCTTTGGCGGCTCGACGGCTGGAAAGCACAAGCGTACCGTCAATAATGCGGGCCGTTTGGATAGCAGGGCCAGGAGTGAAGCGTAAGGAAGGGCTTGTTGCGTTGCGAGGGTGATGTCAGGTGCCTGGGTCGGCTTCAGTCGTGCGTCTCATTCTTCCGAAGATCGCAGGCAGGGAGAAGTCTTGTTCTCAACTCAGAAAATAGTTAGTTGCGCTCGCGGATTAAACGATCATCAAACCTGCACGCTGAATTCACTCTGATTTGCAAGACGGACCGAACTCAAAACCAGCGAACTTCACGCAGACTACCGCTACTCGTTCGGGTGGGTTAAAGTTCGTCTTTGGATTATTCCGCGATTTTCAAAGACACCTCACTCATGAAAACACTCCTTCGTATCTTGCCACTTATTCTGGTCTCTTTCAGTCAGCTTTGCGCGGAAGAACGACCGAATATTGTCTTTTTCTTTGCGGACGATCAGACGACCAGTACGATTGGTTGTTACGGGAACTCCGTGATCCAGACGCCAAACATCGATGGTCTTGCGGCGCGTGGGACGCGATTTGAGAACGCTTATGTCAGTCAGGCGATCTGCTGGGTAAGCCGCTCGACGATTTTGACCGGACTTGTCGGTCGTAGCTACGGAACGTCTGCGACTCCTGATCAGGCTCGACCTGATGCGGTGGAGACTCTGTATTCCGATATTCTTCGAAGCCATGGTTACCGGACTGGCTACTTTGGAAAATGGCACGCCAAGATGCCGAAGGGATATCAAAAGGAAGATCACTTCGATGAATTTCAAGCAATTGGTCGGAATCCTTACTACAAGAAACAACCGGACGGCAGCCTGCGGCACGAGACGGATTTGATCGTTGATCGTGGGATTGATTTCGTAAAATCGCAACCGAAAGGCAAACCGTTCGCTCTCAACTTATGGTTCAACGCGTGTCATGCAGAAGATGGTGATCGCCGACCAGGGATTGGTCACTTCCCGTGGCCGCAGTCGGCGAATGGGATGTATGAAGATGCTGAAATCGCCCCACCACGACTCGG
>JAJDEL010000378.1 GCA_029259835.1 Planctomicrobium sp.
AAAATCAGAAACGGCGAGCCATTTCGCACGCCCAGGTCTGGCAGGACGAGGAGCAACTTGCCAGTTCTTGCCATGACTCATCGATAAAACGTAGATCGCACTGACTGAAATGAAGGCACCCAGCGCAATGATGAGAATCAACGGACGCTGCCAATATGTACGGAAGACCTGATGGAGTTGAGGCTTCATCGACTTGCTCCTGCTTCATCATACTCGGACGAAACTCCACTCAGTTCCAGGAAAATTTCCTCCAGGTTCAAATCTTCCACACTGACCGTTGCGTCAAATTGTGTAGAAATCGTACTGACGAGATCGTCATTCATTTCAGCAACGGTGACCAGCGCATGTTCGCGATCAATCTGGCACCGCATCGTCCCTGGGATTTCAAGATCGGCTGGCAGAGGATTCTGGGCTTGAATGCGTAATCGTTTCACCTGATTTTTGAGCGAATCCATCTCTCCCCAGTAACCCACCTGACCGTCACGCAGCATCGCGACATGAGAGGCGATCCGCTCGAGATCTGAGGTGATATGTGTCGAAAACAGAATCGTATGCTTTTCATCTTCAGTGAATTCGATGAGTGATTGCAGGAACTGTCTCCGCGCGAGCGGGTCCAGGCTGGCGACCGGTTCGTCGAGAATCAATAATTCCGGGCGATGCCCCATCGCCAGAATGACCGCCAATTTTTGCCGCTGTCCGACCGATAACACGCCAACACGTTGCTTTGTGTCGAGATCCCATTCATCTAATAATCGGCGGACAAGTTTTCCGTCCCAGTTCTCGTAAAACGCACCGATATACTCTGTCGCAGATTGAACTTTCAGCCACGGTAGAACGGCGAACTCTTGAGAAACGTACCCCAACCGAGCTTTCGCATCGGCGCTGAGGTTCCAGACATCTTCACCGAAAATCGAACAGCTTCCGACCGTCGGTTTCAATAAACCGAGCAGACACTTGATCAGCGTCGTTTTCCCGGAACCATTCGTCCCCAGCAAACCAACGACTTGCCCTTGCTCAATCGTCAGGTCAACTCCGCCCAGTACATCGTTGTCATCAAATCTCTTGGAGAGATTTTTGATTTCAATAATCGGTCTCGTCATTGTTGAATCTCCCGCAGTACGGTCTTCAGAACCGAAAGGATTTGTTGATCGTCCAGCCCCAGTTGCCGTGCCCGAATGACTGCTTGTTCAAGAAGCGGTTGAAGTTCACTTTGCCGGTGGCGAAGTGTCCCAGTCACGTGTGATTCCTTGAGCATCATGCCTTTGCCACGAATGCGCTCAACAACGCCGCTCGCTTCCAGGCGCGAATACGCTTTCGAAATCGTCATGTGGTTCACGCCCAATTCCGTTGCCATTTGCCGAACACTTGGGAGCATCTCCCCCGACTGCAAATGCCCGCCCACAATCAATGCGTTCACCTGCTCCACAATTTGCAGATAAATCGGGACACCTGATGAGGGGTGAACTTCAAATTGCCTGGGTGTAATCGTCACGGGATCTTCCTGTATCTGTGTATCACTCCACTAATACACTATCGGCGAAACGATGTCAAGAAGTTTCGTCTAGTTTTCTAAAATCTGTTTCAGCTCACACGATTTTGACGGATGAGATTCGTAGATTGTACGTTCATCAGAATTAGCAGTTTGGGCGCTAACCCCGACTCTACTTTCGAAATTCTCACCATGAGTCGAACGCGCTATCGCCGGACTTTTTGCGATAACAACGTTGTCCACGCAAGGCCCGTGGCTAGCGCCAGCGGCTCAAAAGACTGGCTCACAATCACAAAGAAGACGACAATGGGAGTTAGAGCAGATTGCTCTTTCCTGTGCCCGCGGAAAACGGTTTCATCAGTGAAAACGCTGGCTTCCACGAGGCAGAACGCGAATACCAATACGAAAAGTGCTCTAGCCCCGAATTCGACATCGAACCACGCTCACATAACAATGGCTCGCGTCAAAACAATTGATCATGAACGTAGCGAAACCCGACTGCATCACCCTAAACGTTTCTTTTTATCACTGATCCAATTTGCCCGCAACTTCCTTCTGTATGTCACCAATGCAGTAGAGATGTCCGCTGGTGCGGACGAAGAGTTGATTGTCGGAGGCGGCTGGTGATGACATACCGCCGGGGCTGCTGAGTTTGTTTCGCGCAATCGATTCAAACATGCTGTCGGCTTGAAAAGTGATCATCTCACCGTTTTCGTTCGGAACGAAAAAGTTGCCACCAACTTTGATCGGAGACGCGCTGAAGTTGCCGCCAATGCGTTCTTGCCAGTTTCGCTTTCCGGATTTCAATTCATAGCTGACCAGGATTCCATCGCCGGTGAGCACAAGGACGTTTTCGCCATCGATGATCGGAGAAGGAACATACGCACTATTGCGCGAGGTGCTCCAGGCAATATGGGAATCGCTCACATCACCAGAGCCATCTGCTTTGATGCACATTGTTGACTTTTCTGGGTAACCACCGGTGACGACGACGTAAGGATCTGAAAACGCAACGGTATTCGCCATCACGGTTGCAGGTCCGTCCACACGCCAGATTTCTTCGCCCGTCGCCGGATCATAGCTGATGGTTTTGTTGTAGCCTGAGAGAATCAATTGCGGCTTCCCAGCCAGTGTCGCGACAACCGGAGAAGAATAACTTCCATGCCCTCGACTCGGCTCACGATTCACGCGCCAAACGATCTCACCAGATGCCCGGTCCAATGCTGCCAGAAAACCAGCGCCGCGACTGTCGCCGCAGACGATGACGAAATCCTCAAAAAGGGTCGGCGATGCCCCATAACCGTGTTCAGATTTGAAACCACCAGCATCAACATCCCAGATAACTTGACCATCAAATTCGAGTGCAACAACTTGCAGGCGATTGTTGTTCACGAATGCCGCAAAGACGTTGTGCCCATCGCTCGCCGCTGTTGCCGAGGCGAACGAATTCTTTCGATGCTTCTTCGGCAGCCCGTCGGTGTTGATGACCGTCGACCATGCCTGTTGACCTGTCGTACGGTTGAAGTCGATCACTGATTGCGTTTGAGCCTTCTCGTCTGCGGTTGTCACAATCACGTGGTCGCCCACAATGATTGGCGATGAATGACCTCGTCCGACAACGGGGGATTTCCAGATAACGTTCGTACTTTCCGACCACGTTGTCGGCACGGAACTGCTAGCGACGAGCGTGCCAGTTTGATGCTGTCCTCGCCACAACGGCCAATCCGTTTCGGCGAACGCAATCGGCGGAGCCGTACTTGCCGTATTACCCGAAGCTGCAATCGATTCAATCACCGGCGTCGGCCCACCGCAGCCAGTGAAGGAGATAATAAGGAAAAGGCAGGGGATGGTTCGCAACATGGTGGATAATCCTGGGATTTTACAGTCAATTTGAGAAGTGTCGGTTCCCCTGAGGACAGAGTCGAGCGTAGCGGAAGGCACGGCGCAGCGGATTGTAGTGTTGGCTTTCATCCTTTCACCATCCGTCCCACTCTATCGTTACTTGTGTTTTTCTTCCTTCAGAATGCCATCTGCGATTTTTACAACAAGTTCATATTTTGAGGCTGCCTTAATGTCCGAAACAGCAACGATCATTTGCTCTCGTTCGAGTTCTGTGGAGTTGTTCATTAATTTAGAGATAACAAAAAGGACGTTTATTGCCACACTTGGCTCTGAGTTTTCGGACAAATTCACCACAAGTTGGACTTTTCGACTTGATGGCAAATGAAGTGCAGCGTCAACGATTGCGGTTCTCGTGTACAGCATTGATAACCGTAAAAAAACGGCAGATTCACACATGATGTAACTACTCACAATCACAAAAATTGTAGCGATTAAAGCACGTGTATGTCGTGACTTACCTATTAATCTTGATCGACTAACGGTGTGAACCATGCTCCCATCCCAATTGTCAAAACGAAAGTTCTCCATGAAGAGTGGGCATCTGATTGAGAGTTGATTCTCTCGGAAGATGTCATGCCCAAGTCAAAAAGCACCTCTCAGTCGTCCAGGCGTGCCTTCTCGTCTGATGCCATTGCTCCAGGTCAAGAAAGGTGGACCGCGAATGGACACGAATTCACGCTAATAAATCAGAATCATTCCTGTTTATTGGCGTCCATTCGCGGTTCTTCTCTTCTGTGGCTACTTCTTTTTTTTCTTTGACCAACTGTCCCGCAGCGAGACCGTCTGATTGAAAACTAACGCATCCGACTGCGAATCTTTCGCGTCAGGGATGAAGTACC